>NZ_NCJB01000237.1:0-3874 GCF_002282275.1 Polynucleobacter sp. 39-46-10
ATACGGTTGGACTTGAAACGGACAGGCTAGATGCCGTGTTGGCTGGCTCTATCAATCTGAAAACTGAAGCAGTGAATCTCATGATTGATCCACGAGAAAAATCAGGGCTCACTTCCGGCTTCGATTTAGCGGGACTCGTCAAGATGGGCGGCACACTGGCAAATCCTAAGGCGGGCATTAACCAGGCTGGAGTAGTCAATAGCGCCGTCTCAATTGGCCTTGGATTTTTAACGGGTGGGGTCAGTATTTTGGCAGAGAACGCTAGGTCCATGACCTCAAAAAGTCACCCCTGCCGGGATGCGCTCCACCCCTGGGCTGATATATACCCGGGGGCGAAGTAATACTTAAAACAGTAAGCCGCTGATAAACAGGCTGAATAAAGAAATAAAGATGCTGGCAAAGAATGCGGTCCAGAAGCTGGAGATCGTAAAGCCACTCACAACTGCAGAGACCAGCATTAGTACCAAGGCATTCACCACCAATAAAAAGAGTCCCATAGTGAGAACGGTGAGCGGTAGCGTGAAGAGAATCAATAAAGGCTTCACTACTGCATTGGCAAAGCCAAGTAGCAGGGCAGCAATGAGTAGTGAACCACCATCGGCAAAGCGTAGGCCACTAAAAAGGTAGCTGGCGACCCAGAGGGACAGAGAGGTTAGGCCCCACTGAACTAAAAACGGTAACAAGTTACCCATGATGAGTATCCCTTTTTAAATGAACTGGATTATCTATGCTTAATGTTATCAGGGCTTTAATAGTGAGGGGGGATTTCATCTTTAGGGCTGCTGATGCCTGCACCATCTCCGCTGCTAGATTGCTCCTTAATGGATTTAAGTTCGCGATATAGAAATTCAATTTGTTGCTGTTGCTTGTAAATGGTTTGATTCAGTTGATCAATCAAATCCTCGGTAAAGCTGAGTTTGATTTCAAGGTTATTGATGCGATCTTCAGTCATTTAATTTTCCTGTCTTTAGCTTAAGCATCGATTAATTCAAATCGACCGTCTTCCATTTCTGCTTTTGGTCTAATCCAAAAGTCATGTGACTGGAGGGATTCATAGACGTAGGCTGGTTCTAAATTGGCTTCAACATTAGCAAGCAGTACTACTTTATAAAATCCGCCTGTCTTGATGTGCCTAAGCTTGCTGCCCGGCTTAAAGAGGCCGTCATCAGCATCTGCCATTTTAGGTTTACTCATGTCAAAAAACCGCTTTCTCAGTATGATCTATGAATGACAAATTCTGTCCCGTACTCCATTCTAGATATATCTCCAATTCCCCAGGGATTTACCGCTGCGGATGCCTTGCGTAACTCCTTGGATGTTGCCCAGCATGCAGAGGTATTGGGCTATACCCGCTACTGGGTGGCGGAGCATCACAATATGACCGGTAATGCTAGCTCTGCTACTGCGGTCTTAGTTGGGTATATTGCTGGCGGCACAAAAACTATTCGGGTCGGCTCTGGTGGCGTGATGTTGCCAAACCATGCCCCATTAGTTATTGCGGAGCAATTTGGCACCTTAGCGTCGATCTACCCCGGAAGAATCGAATTGGGCTTAGGGCGTGCACCTGGAACTGATCAAATGACAGCCAGAGCTTTGCGTAGAGATTTACTAGGAAGTGATGATCGCTTCCCACAGGATGTTCGAGAGTTGCAACATTACTTCGGTCCTATTCAGGAAGGGCAATCTGTAAAGGCTATTCCGGGGGCAGACACCGAAGTACCAATTTGGATATTGGGCTCCAGTTTGTATGGCGCTCAACTAGCTGCTCATTTTGGCTTGCCATATGCCTTTGCCTCTCATTTTGCACCGGAGCAATTGCTAGATGCAATGACTACCTATCGAGAGTTATTTAAGCCATCCGATAAGCTGGCTAAGCCGTACAGTGCATTTGTGATGAATGTAGTCGCCGCGGATACTGATGAAGAGGCTGCATACCTTTTTACTACCTTGCAACAAAACGTAATTCGGATGCGTCGTAATACGCGCGGACAATTGCCGCCGCCGATTGATGATTTAAATGATTTCTGTGAGCCTCACGAAAAAACTACTGCCGATCATGCCTTGCGTTGCTCTGCTGTTGGATCCTTAGAAACAGTAAGAAAAGGGATGCAGTATTGGCTTGACCAAACTGGTGCAAATGAAATCATCATCACTGGTCAAATCTATGACCATCAAGCCCGCTTGAGATCATTTGAAATTGCGGCTGAAGCAGCTAAGGGATTGCGCTTTAGCTCTCAAGCCTAAAGGCGTTGTAGTCAGCGGTAATCAGAATACTTTCTTGAGCAGCTCGACTCGCGATCTTCAGTACTGCATTGTCCTTGCTAATGAGTATCGATGGCCTCAATTGATAGGCTAGATCTAAGAAGATTTGATCATCGGGGTCTTCGCATTTCCAAGGCGCGCTAGCTAGATTGGAATCATCGTATAGCTGTGCGATAGATTGCCATTGGGTCATTACGTCCGCTTGGGTGAATTCATCAAGCTTAAAAAGAGGTCGGGAAATGACATCCGCAAACTCCAGTAAAGTTTGCTGACTCGCAATTGCGGAAATGCTCCCATTCACAATCGCTTGTTTGAGATCGTCGGCCCTTGCGTCATTAAAGACAAAAATATCTAACAAGATATTGGTGTCTAAAACTACCGGCTTCATTGCTCTTGATTGCGCCAGATTTCTGGGGTGATAGTTACTTGGCCCATATCTGAAGAAACGTAAGCCTCGCCATCTTGAATATTGACATGCAGAACCATACTGCGCTCGACTAGCTTATTAAGTTCATTGGCCTGCTCCGCAGGAATAGAGATCACCTGAAGGTTACGGGCTCGAGTTAATTTATTCGCAATCCCATCCCACCAGATTTTGCTGGTGTGTCCGCCATAGCAATAGACGATGACTTGATCGGATCGACTGCAAGCTTTGAGGATGCGACGTTCATCTGGTTGACCCACTTCAATCCAAAGCTTGATGGCATCCGTGAGATCCTTAACCCAGAGGTCAGGTTCATCGGTATCGCTTAAGCCTTTAGTGAAAGCCAGATCTTCCTGAGCTTGCAGGGCAAAAGCAATGATGCGTACCATCATCCGCTCCTCGGTTTCGGAGGGATGCTTTGCGATGGTGAGGGAGTGACTGCCGTAATAGTGGCGGTCAGAGTCTGCGACGTGGAGGTCAGCTTTGTGGATAGTTGCGCGTAGAGCCATGGTGCATTATCGCCTTTTAAGGGGGATAGGCCGGATCTCCCAGTATTATTTAGAAAATTACCCTGATTTACTGTGTATCGTAGAGTCCCATGATCCGTATTACCGAACTTCGCTTGCCGATTAGCCATGCCCACGAGGCATTGGAAGAGGCGATCTTGAAGCGCTTGAATATCCAAGCCCAGGACCTGGTTCAGTTTGATGTATTCAAACGAAGCTACGATGCCAGAAAAAATGTCGCCCTTGCATTCATCTATACCGTTGATTTATCGGTAAAGAACGAAGAAAAATTGCTTAAACGATTTGCAAACGATGTTCACGTAAGGCTATCCCCAGATACAAGTTATCACTTTGTTGCTAATGCCTCACAAGTGAAGGGTGCAAACTTTGTACGCCCTGTTGTTATCGGGTTTGGCCCCTGTGGGATTTTTGCTGCATTGGTATTGGCGCAGATGGGCTTTAAACCCATCGTATTAGAGCGTGGCAAACCAGTGAGAGAGCGCACTCAAGATACCTGGGGTTTATGGCGTAAGAATGTCCTCAATCCAGAATCGAATGTGCAGTTTGGTGAGGGTGGGGCAGGTACATTTTCTGACGGCAAACTCTATAGCCAAATTAAAGACCCAAAATTTTATGGACGCAAGGTCATTGCTGAATTTATTAAAGCAGGCGCGCCAGAAGA
>NZ_NCJB01000238.1:0-3816 GCF_002282275.1 Polynucleobacter sp. 39-46-10
GATTTTAAATCAGACTTGCTTTTTATGGCCTGTAAAGAAGCGATTGCATATCCACATACCAGCAAGCATTGCTAATATAAAGACAAAAGCCTTGAGATGACCTGCTCCGAGGGCAACAATTGCTGGACCTGGGCAGAAGCCTGCAATACCCCATCCTGCTCCAAAAATTAGACTACCAATCACAAGTGGCTTAGAGACCTCTCTTCTAGTGGGAATATGGAGAGCACCACCGAAAAAAGCCTCAGTACGCTTGGAGACTAAATAAAAGCCACCCAAACCAACAAGAATTGCTCCGCCCATCACAAACATTAACGATGGATCCCAGTTACCAGCAAGATCCAAAAAATTGAGAATCTTTTGAGGATTGCTCATACCGGAAATAATTAAACCAATTCCGAATAAAACACCGATCAAATACTGGCTATAAAAATTGAAATGTCTTCTCATGATTTATAGGCCTAACAGATGGCGAATAACAAAAACAGTCAAAAACCCAGCACTCATAAAAGACAAAGTCGCAACTAAAGATCTTGGTGACAAGCGAGATAAGCCGCAAACACCATGGCCACTAGTACATCCCGAGCCATAACTAGAACCAAAACCGACTAACAAACCAGCAATAATGATTGCAATCCAATCTGCATCTATCACTGTAATTGTGTGAAGATCAAAAAATAAACTCCCCAAAAATGGTGCGCTCAATAAGCCTAAAACAAGACTTAGGCGCCAAATAACATCACCATTTTTAGGGGTGAGTAATCCGGAAACGATGCCACTAATACCCAGAATACGACCGTGCAGAATTACATACAAAGCAGCTGCAACTCCCAATAGGATTCCACCTAAAAAAGCGGGTACAGGGGAAAAAGCCAACCAATCTATCTGCATATTATTTAATCTAACCTAAGAGTTAACTACAAGGATTGGGTGCATTACGCGACTCCAAATAACGCAGGGCTAAGTAAGCGCCAAAGATAAAACCTGGTAAAGCAAGTATTGAGCCTAAGGCTAATGTAGAGATGCCACTCAAGCCCTGACCAACAGTGCAACCGAGCGCTGTTACACCACCGAATCCCATCAAAGTCGCACCAACGAGATGATTCGCGGTATCTTCAGTATCACGAAAGCTCTCCCAACGAAATGACTTAGTAATGAGAGACACGCAAGCAGACCCAGAAATCATTCCAGCAACGGCAGCAATACCTAAAGTAATGATTCTTGAGGTATCGCTATAAAGCATTAACCAATCCAATGAAAAGGCGTAAGGCGCAACAAATGAAAGACTCTCCATGCGTCCAGAGTTGGTCACCAAAAAAACCTCTTCCAAGGTATTGGGATCTTCAGCAACAAATCCTAAGTTTCCAGAAATGAACCAGATTGCGCAAATAGCAAGGCCAACAAAGATTCCAGAAAACAGATTTTCTGCAGTCCAAAAGGCCTTATTTGCAAGAGCATATGCAATGAAAGCAAAGCCAATAATCAAACCCAGGGCAAGATGTAAGTTGCCCCTAGCAATGCCAATAATGGGGCTCAAAATACTTGGCAAATCTTGAGGTGTATTTAGGGTGATAAACACCGAGTCCAAGGTATTGATGCGAATAACACCAAGAAAGCCCCTCATGGTCATGTAGGCAGTTAAACCAAGAACAATAAACACAATGATGGACTTAAGATTGCCACCGCCAATGCGAACCAGAGTCTTACTTCCGCAACCTGATGCAAGCACCATGCCGAATCCAAATAGCGTACTACCTACGATGGTTGAGAGCCATAGAAGCTTACTGCTGGTATAGATGCTCTTAAGTGGATCAATAAGGCCTAGGTAGGACATGAAGGCAAATCCAACAATCGCTACGCCAATGGCCAGAAACCATTGCTTTAGACGACCCCAGCTAGACATAATATAAATATCTGAAACTGCACCCATGCTGCAAAAACCAGTTTTTTGCATTACGGCGCCAAGCAAAAAAGTAATGGCAAAGGTCGACCATAGAACTACCTTGCTGATACTGCTGATATCTACTGCTTCCATATTGAAAATTCTTTAATTATTTTTTGAATTTATAAAACTGTTGATTGAGGAAAGCGGTGACATCAGCTTCATCCTCAGGAAAAAGATCGAGACGTAGCTCTGTATTACACATGGCGACCATCGACTTTAAATTCTGCAGGCTTTTAACCTTACTATCGCTACGGGTGTAGATCATGTCGCCATTACCAAAGCCGGATTACTTGCCATGGCATGCGTAGCATTTTTGTTCATCACTCTTCTTACCGTTTGCGATATCTGGGCTGGCATTTGCTGACAGCAGCGTCCCAAAGGCGAAAAAGAAGGTAACTACAGGCTTTAATATTGGCAATTTCATTTGAAATCAGTCATTTAGCGAAGTAAAAGACTATTTTAAAGCCCAGATGACAAATCTGTCTTATTCCGCCTGAATTGAGAGGTAGACGTTATAGGCATTCATGCGGTTTGCAGCCCTAAATAAGGGCATTCCGTCGTATTCTGACCAATCC
Organism: Polynucleobacter sp. 39-46-10; assembly: GCF_002282275.1. Lineage (NCBI taxonomy): Bacteria > Pseudomonadati > Pseudomonadota > Betaproteobacteria > Burkholderiales > Burkholderiaceae > Polynucleobacter > Polynucleobacter sp. 39-46-10. The sequence continues at coordinate 2,518 of NZ_NCJB01000238.1, forward strand.
GTCTTGGCATAAGCCTCATCGAAAGGATCCAGGTTGAGGGCTGATGGCTCCATAGATTCACGTAAATAGCGCAAATAATCCCTAGTAAAGCGGATATCTTCTATAGGATTAATGGATTGAGGCCCATGACCGGGTATTACTACCTTAGGGTTAAATTTCTCAAACTGATCTAAAGCTTTCAACCACCCTTTGCTATCAGCATTACCCACAAATGGGATTCGACCGCGGAAAACTAGATCACCCGCAAAAAGCACGCCTTCAGATGGAATATAGACCAATAGATCTTCTGGGGCATGGGCTGGGCCAACCCGGCTAATCAGAAACTCCACTCCACCAATATTCAACTTTAATTGTTTGTCTATCCAAGTATCCGCAGCAATTAGTTTGGTTTGATCATTAACCCAGGGTGCAAAATCAACCCTTGATGCAATAAGCCGCTGCTTTGCAGTTTCTGAGGAAATATAGCTTCTACCCTCCCCTTGAGCGTAGATCTTTGCGCCAATTTTCTTAAACTCTTGAAGTCCATATACATGATCTGCGTGATAGTGAGTTACTACAACAGCAATAATTTTTTGCTTAGTAACTTTTGAAATCTCTTTAATCAACTTTTGCGCAAGGGTTGGAGAACCCAAGGCATCTATGACAACGACCCCCTTAGGAGTAACGACAAAACCTGCATTAGAAATAAAGTTTTGATTCTCGCTACTACCTAATTCAGCTCTACCTTGAACGAAGTAAGTATGCGGCGCAACTTTAATGGGCTTTAGCAATACACCTACCGGATCATTTATGACCGGACTGCTTTGAGCAAAGCAGAAGCCAAAAAAAATAGCATTAATCAATAATGCTATTTTTAGGTAGTGAATACCGCGCAGGAGCATGTTCACCGAATGAGATTATGGTTTTATGTAAGCAAAATGATCTTTAAATTGAAGATCGCCAATTCTTGCTACGCCAGACGGTGTGAAGTCAGTATCCAGAATAAACTGATCCTTCTTTAGATTTCTATTTTTTAAAGTAATCTCACAAACTTCAAAGCGAACACCACGAGACTTCAATGCACCAACCAAAGGGGCATATTCAATGTTGTTCTTCTTATCCCTTGCGCCTTCCATCATGATGTCAACCCCGTTAGCATGAGTTACAACGATGATCTTGGTATCAGGCGCTACGTCCATGTGATTGCGTACGTTTCTCAAGCCTTTAATGCCTTGAGTATCAGCATCATCAATGTGATAAACAACGCTTGAGCCCGCAGCAAACACCTGCTGAGATACTAGTGCGGTAAAACCAATAAAA
>NZ_NCJB01000239.1:0-3781 GCF_002282275.1 Polynucleobacter sp. 39-46-10
TTGTAAGTCTCATATGTCACCTTGGTAATGGATTGTTATGGACAGCTAACAGTCGGGCGGGTAATACCCGACCATTCCACTCAACTTTACCATATACCCCACTAATCTGCTCAGGATTAAACAGCATCCCTAGATCGAGCCCCAAAGGCCATCTCCTTAACCTTGGTAAGGCGATCACGGGTGGCTGCCGCCTTTTCAAACTCCAGATTTTTAGCTTCAGAGTTCATTTGCTTCTCTAAACGCTTGATTTCGCCCGCCAGGTCCTTCTCGCTCATATCCTCATAGCGAGCCCGCTCCTGCTCTACCTGCATCTCAGAGCGCTTCTCTTGGACGTCATAGACGCCATCAATAATGTCTTTAATACGCTTTTGGACACCCCGTGGCTCAATCCCATTCGCCTTATTGAAGGCAATTTGCTTGGTTCGGCGACGCTCAGTCTCCCCCATGGCCCGCTTCATAGAATCGGTGATCCTGTCGGCGTACAGAATAGCCTTGCCTTTAATGTTTCGAGCCGCCCTACCAATCGTCTGAATTAAGCTGCGTTCAGAACGCAAGAAGCCCTCTTTATCCGCATCCAAGATTGCAACGAGTGAGACTTCGGGAATATCCAAGCCCTCGCGCAACAAATTAATGCCCACTAAAACATCGAACACGCCTAAGCGTAAGTCGCGCAGAATTTCTACGCGCTCTACAGTGTCAATATCCGAATGGACGTAACGTACTTTTACACCGTTATCCGACAAGTAATCTGTCAGCTGTTCAGCCATTCGTTTTGTTAGAACGGTTACCAAGACGCGCTCATGCACTTTGACACGCTCATGAATCTGATTGAGCAAATCATCTACTTGAGTGCTTGCTGGCAACACTTCAATTTCTGGATCAACTAGTCCTGTTGGTCTAGCCACTTGCTCAACCACTTGTCCGGTGTGCGTATTTTCATAATCAGCGGGTGTTGCAGAAACAAACACCGTTTGACGCATTTTCGTTTCGAACTCCGTGAACTTCAGTGGTCGGTTATCCATTGCCGAAGGTAAACGGAAACCAAACTCCACCAAAGTGTGTTTGCGAGACTTGTCGCCGTTATACATCGCATTCAGCTGTCCGATGAGAACATGGCTCTCATCCAAGAACATCAAGGCATCATTTGGAAGGTAGTCAACCAAGGTCGGCGGCGCCTCGCCAGGCATAGCCCCTGAGAGATGGCGGGAGTAGTTCTCAATGCCTTTGCAAAAACCCAATTCATTGAGCATCTCTAAATCAAAGCGCGTACGCTGCTCTAAACGTTGTGCCTCAACCAACTTTCCATCTTTAACAAACTCATCTAAGCGGATACGCAACTCAGTCTTAATCGTTTCAATCGCCTTAAGTACCGTGTCACGCGGAGTAACGTAATGCGAACTTGGATAGACAGTAAAGCGTGGAATTTTCTGACGAATTTTCCCAGTGAGCGGATCAAAAAATTGCAAACTCTCAATGACATCATCAAAGAGCTCAACACGCACTGCCAATTCATTATGCTCAGCAGGGAAAATATCAATCGTATCCCCTCGCACTCGAAAAACACCACGCTTGAAATCGGTTTCGTTGCGGTCGTACTGCATCGCAATTAAACGCATCAAAATATCGCGCTGACTCATCTTGTCACCGGGACGCAATGTCATCACCATACTGTGATAGTCACCCGGATTACCAATGCCGTATATTGCAGAGACAGTAGCCACAATGATGACGTCACGTCGCTCTAACAAACTCTTAGTAGCAGACAGTCGCATTTGCTCGATGTGCTCATTAATTGACGAATCTTTTTCAATAAATAAATCGCGCGTCGGGACATAAGCCTCTGGCTGGTAGTAGTCGTAATAACTCACGAAGTACTCCACCGCATTTTTTGGGAAAAACTCCCGAAATTCACTGTAAAGCTGAGCCGCCAAGGTCTTATTAGGGGCAAAAATAATGGCGGGTCGACCTGTTCTGGCGATCACATTAGCCATGGTGAAGGTTTTGCCTGAACCAGTAACCCCCAAAAGAGTCTGGAAGGTCAATCCATCCTCAATCCCAGCCACTAAAGCATCAATTGCAGCCGGCTGGTCCCCTGCAGGCGGGAATGGCTGATAAAGCTGAAATGGCGAATCTGGAAAGGAGACAAACTTGTCTGGATCAAGGTCGTGACCCACCTCACCCAAAGGATCGGCTACGGGGGCTTTTTTACTTTCAGCAGCTTTGGAATTTGAGGAAGTTTTAGGCAACTTAGGGGGCATCTCAGCTATCATTTCACCTGTGACTTTTAGTTCACAGCGAATTTTGTACAAACAATGATTTTGCCGTTTTTATTTGGAAATAGTTGGATCTAGCCTCAAAAACAGCCATTTAAAGTAAATTTAACTGAATTTAACGTCAATTAAGCCTGAAATACCTCTTTTAACCTACATTACTACCCCATTTTTGACCCTCAAATGAACCTTTTCACTTCAGTCCAGCTTGCCCCTAAAGATCCTATTTTTGGCCTCACAGAAGCCTACGTCGCCGATCAACGCGCTGACAAGGTCAATCTAGGCGTTGGTGTGTATTACACCGATGAAGGCAAGGTGCCACTTTTAAAAGCCGTCATTCAGGCTGAGGAAGCAATTGTTGCGAAGCATTCCCCACGCAGCTACATTCCAATCGAAGGCCCAAATCCATACAACAGTGCAGTTCAAAACTTATTATTTGGCGCCGACTCTTCGCTCATCAAAGATGGTCGCGTTGTAACAGCGGAATGTCTTGGTGGCACTGGCGCATTGCGCGTTGGTGCTGACTTTATCAAGCGCCTCAATTTGAATGCGCCTTGCGCAATTAGCAACCCTACCTGGGAAAACCACCGCGGTATTTTTGAATCTGCAGGATTTGAAGTACTTGAGTACACCTATTTCGATGGTAAGACTCGTGGCGTTGATTTTGATGGCATGGTGAAATCTCTAGAGTCTTTTCCGAAGTTCACCACTGTCTTATTGCACGCTTGCTGCCACAACCCAACTGGCGCTGATATTACTGAAGCGCAATGGCGTCAAGTTATTGATATTTGCAAAACAAAACAACTTATTCCATTTTTAGATATGGCATACCAAGGCTTTGCTGCTGGTATTGAGCAAGACGGGATTGCGGTGCGCTTGTTCGCTGAATCCGGTATGTCTTTCTTTGTATCTAGCTCCTTCTCCAAATCATTTTCACTCTATGGTGAGCGTGTTGGTGCCCTATCGATCGTGACTCAAAGCAAAGATGAATCCACTCGCGTACTTTCGCAACTAAAGCGTGTAATTCGTACCAACTACTCCAATCCACCTACACATGGCGCTGCGATTGCAGCTGCAGTTCTCAATTCACCAGAACTCAGAAAGCTCTGGGAAGATGAATTAGCTCAAATGCGTGATCGGATTAAATCGATGCGTCAGGGGCTGGTACAAAAATTGGCTGCTGCTGGTGTTAAGCAGGACTTTACTTTTATTGAAGCTCAGCGCGGCATGTTCTCTTACTCTGGATTAACTGCAGAGCAAGTAGATCGTTTACAAAAGGAAGATGGCATTTATGCCCTCTCCACCGGTCGTATTTGTGTGGCTGCCCTCAATACCAAAAATATTGATAAGGTAGCCAAAGCAATCGCCCGCGTATTGGCGTAACAACGCGTAATAAGCGGTTACACTGAATCATCAGGAGGCAACATGCTATATCAGTTACATGAATTTCAAAAAGCTTTACTTCAACCAGTAAGCTCATGGGCTCGAGCAGCATCTGAAGCATTTATTAA
>NZ_NCJB01000240.1:0-3768 GCF_002282275.1 Polynucleobacter sp. 39-46-10
CTGCCTCGCGTTGTTCTGGATTAAGGTTTGCGAGCAAGTCTGAGTACATCGCCCCAATTATAATTTGCCTCTTATGCCAAATGCTTCGAATACCCCTAATTCACCAGCGGCCAGTTCCTTAGATGAACTAGCCAAATCCTATGAACCTGCCCCAATTGAAGCTTATTGGGGTCCGGAATGGGAACGCCGAGGCATTGCCGACGCCACCCTAGATGAGGGCAAGGGAGATTTCTCGATTCAATTGCCGCCACCAAATGTGACAGGCACCCTCCACATGGGTCATGCCTTCAATCAAACCATCATGGATGGCTTGGTACGTCATGCCCGCATGTCTGGCAAAAATACTTTATGGGTTCCCGGTACAGATCACGCAGGCATCGCCACACAAATCGTCGTTGAACGCCAACTCGATGCACAGAAAGTTTCTCGCCACGATTTAGGTCGTGAGAAATTCTTAGAAAAAGTTTGGGAATGGAAAGAAACTTCCGGCAACACCATCACTCGCCAAATTCGTCGCCTAGGCGCTTCGATTGATTGGGGAAAAGAATATTTCACAATGGACAGCAAGATGTCCAAAGCGGTGGTTGAAGTGTTTGTTCGTTTGCATGAGCAAGGCTTAATTTACCGCGGCAAACGTTTAGTGAACTGGGATCCAGTTTTAGGAACAGCAGTATCGGATTTAGAAGTGGTGAGCGAAGAAGAAGATGGCTCGATGTGGCACATCCGCTATCCATTAGCAGATGGCTCAGGACACCTGACTGTTGCTACTACTCGCCCAGAGACCCTATTGGGCGACGTTGCCGTCATGGTCAATCCAGAAGATGAGCGCTACAAACATCTCATTGGTCAGTCGGTAAAACTGCCACTATGCAATCGCGAGATCCCGATCATTGCGGATGACTATGTGGATTTGGCTTTTGGTACTGGCGTAGTGAAAGTGACTCCTGCACACGACTTTAATGACTACGCTGTTGGGCAACGCCATCAATTACCGCTTATCAACATCCTCACACTCGATGCCAAGATTAATGAGAATGCACCCGTTGCTTATCAAGGTCTTGAGCGTTTTGCTGCACGCAAACAAATCGTTGCTGATTTAGATGCTGCTGGTTTATTAGAAAAAGTACAACCGCATAAATTGATGGTGCCACGTGGCGATCGCACTCAAACCATTATTGAGCCTATGCTCACTGACCAATGGTTTGTGGCAATGTCTAAACCAAGTCCAGACAATCAATATCAACCAGGCTCATCTATCGCTGGCGCAGCATTAGATGCAGTCACTAAAGGTGACATCAAGCTCGTTCCTGAAAACTGGATCAATACCTATACCCAGTGGCTAGAGAACATTCAAGACTGGTGCATCTCACGTCAACTCTGGTGGGGCCATCAAATCCCCGCTTGGTATGGCGATGATGGCCAGATCTTTGTTGCTCGCTCTGAAGAAGAAGCCAAGGTCAAAGCTGTTGCGGCAGGCTATACCGGGCAACTCAACCGCGACCCTGATGTCTTAGATACCTGGTTTAGCTCCGCGCTAGTGCCCTTTAGCTCATTAGGCTGGCCAGAGGAAACGCCTGCTCTCAAGCATTTCTTACCTTCATCTCTTTTGGTCACCGGCTTTGACATCATCTTCTTCTGGGTGGCCAGAATGGTCATGATGACTTGTCATTTCACTGGCAAGGTACCGTTTAATACAGTGTACGTTCATGGCCTAGTTCGTGATGCCGAAGGTCAAAAGATGAGTAAGTCCAAAGGAAATACTTTGGATCCAATCGACCTCATTGACGGCATCAAGATTGAAGACTTGGTCGCTAAGCGCACCACCGGCTTGATGAACCCCAAACAAGCTGAAAGCATAGGTAAGAAAACTAAGAAAGAATTTCCGGAAGGTATTCCTGCGTTTGGTACGGATGCCCTACGCTTTACATTCGCTTCACTCGCCTCACTTGGTCGCAATATTAACTTTGACCAAAAACGCTGCGAGGGTTATCGCAATTTCTGTAACAAGCTTTGGAATGCCACTCGCTTTGTGCTCATGAATTGCCCTGGCGATGAACAAGAAAATGGTTTTGCTCCTTGTGACAACCAATGCGGCCCAGAAGGGCAATTAGACTTCTCTCCCGCAGATCGCTGGATTGTTTCTTTACTTCAGAGAACGGAAGCTGATGTTGCCAAGGGCTTCCAGAACTATCGCTTTGACAATATTGCTGGCAGCATTTACCAGTTTGTTTGGGATGAGTATTGCGATTGGTACTTAGAGCTAGCCAAGGTTCAATTGCAGACTGGGACACCGGCACAGCAACGCGCTACTCGTCGCACTTTGCTTCGCGTTTTAGAAACTATCTTGCGTATGGCGCACCCACTCATTCCATTCATTACTGAAACCCTTTGGCAAACCGTTGGGCCTAAGGTTGGCAAGGAGTTGACCAAGCAAGACAAGCAAACGATTGCATTACAGCCATACCCTGTTGCTCAGCTCGATAAGATTGATGAGCAAAGCGAAGCTTGGGTAGCCCAGATTAAATCGATTGTGGATGCTTGCCGCAATTTACGTGGTGAGATGCAAGTCTCTCCTGCGCTCAAGGTGCCCCTCTGGATTAGTGGCCCACAAGACTTCTTGAAACAGGCGAGCCCTTACTTAACTGCCTTGGCTAAATTATCTGAAGTCAAAATCTATGATGACGAGTCTGCACTCGAGAAGGATGCTCCTGGCGCTCCAATGGCCTTAGTGGGTAATCTCAAACTACTACTCAAAATTGAAGTAGATGTTGCAGCCGAGAGAATTCGTCTGAGCAAAGAAATTGAGCGCCTAGCAAATGAGATTACCAAGGCACGCGGCAAGCTTGGTAACGAAAGTTTTGTAGCGCGAGCACCAGAAGAGGTAGTTGCCCAAGAAAAGCAACGTCTTGCTGGATTTGAGCAAAACCATGAGAAGCTTGTTGCACAATTAGAGCGACTGAAATAAAGCAGCAATACAACTGATCGGAATTTCTATGCCATTAAGCACTAAAGCCGTTACCAAAGCCGTCTTCCCTGTTGCGGGCCTTGGCACACGCTTCTTGCCAGCTACCAAAGCCAGTCCGAAAGAGATGCTGAATGTCGTGGATAAACCCCTCATTCAGTATGCGGTTGAAGAAGCCATTGCTGCCGGCATTACTGAAATGATTTTTGTTACTGGCCGCAGTAAGCGCGCCATCGAAGATCACTTTGATAAAGCGTATGAATTGGAAGCCGAACTCGAAGCCAAAAATAAGCAGGCTCTATTAGAGATTGTTCGTAGCGTTAAACCAAGTCATGTGGATTGCGTGTATGTTCGTCAACCAGAAGCGCTAGGTTTGGGGCACGCAGTTCTGTGCGCAGAAAAGCTGGTGCGAGATGAGCCATTTGCCATCATTCTTGCGGATGACTTGCTCGATGGCCAGCCACCAGTTCTAAAGCAGATGCTTAAAGTGTTTGATGAGCAAAATGGCTCAGTCTTAGCGGTAGAAAAAATCGACCCTTCCAAAAGTAGCTCTTACGGCATTATTTCCGGGGCAGAAGTATCCAAAGGAATCCATCGTTTAAATGGAATTGTGGAGAAGCCACAACCCAAAGATGCGCCATCCAACTTAGCGGTGGTGGGTCGTTATGTACTGTCTTCAGACATCTTTAATCACATTCGCAATCTCAAACCCGGCGCTGGCGGTGAAATCCAACTCACCGATGCGATTGCCTCACTACTCAAAGAAGAGCCAGTCTTCGCTTATGAATACGATGGTGTGCGCTATG
>NZ_NCJB01000241.1:0-3764 GCF_002282275.1 Polynucleobacter sp. 39-46-10
AGGTTGTTCGTTAGCAATCGTGAATTAACGATTGAAAACGTTCATGCCAGCGAAGAAGAATGCAACTTCGACAGCAGCAGTTTCAGGAGCATCAGAGCCATGAACAGCGTTTGCATCAATGCTGTCAGCAAAGTCAGCACGGATAGTGCCTTTGTCGGCTTTCTTAGGATCAGTAGCGCCCATCAAGTCACGGTTCTTAGCAATTGCGCCTTCGCCTTCCAATACCTGAATCATGACAGGACCAGAAATCATGAAGCTCACCAAATCTTTAAAGAAAGGACGGGCAGCATGCACAGCGTAGAACTGCTCAGCTTCAGCTTGTGACAAATGCGCCATTCTGGACGCAACAATCTTCAAACCAGCAGATTCGAAACGGTCGTAGATCTTGCCGATCACGTTTTTTGCAACAGCATCAGGCTTGATAATAGAAAGGGTGCGTTCAATAGCCATGTAAAACTCCAATAGTGATTTCAAAGATTTTGCTGATTTGGCGCCAATTTGGACCCAGAAAGATGCCTCTCTCGATTTCCCACAAGGCGCTAGGAATTCAGCGACCCCCGAATTATACATCGGCCGACCGTATTTACCCTGATCTGGGCGTAGCTAAGCTATTGAATTTACAGGGCATAACCCTATGATTTGTAGTCTTTTTCATAGGGGGCTTGAAATTACCCCATTTTGTCTATACTTACTGTCAACAGCCCCTGGTGGGCTCGTGTATTAACTATGAAAAAGGAGTCAATATGAGTGATCTTAACTCTTACGGCTTTGGGCAAACAGGCTCGATTAGCACCCCCCAAATACGCAACCGCGTACTTCGCAATACCTATGCCCTTTTGGCGCTCTCAATGATTCCTACTGTCATTGGCGCATGGCTTGGCGTTGCCTTTGGACTGAACTTCATGGCGGGTAGCCCTTTTATGGGTTTCATCGTCTTTATGGCAATCGCTTTTGGTTTCTTCTGGGCGATTGAGAAAAACAAGGATACCGGAGCTGGTGTCCTGCTGTTGCTTGGCTTCACCTTCTTTATGGGCATCATGATGTCTGGCCTAGTAGGTTACACACTCAATAGCTACAGCAATGGTGCTACCTTGATCATGTTGGCCTTTGGCGGTACTGCAGCGATTTTTGCTGTGATGGCCTCAATTGCCACAGTGAGCAAGAGCGACTTCTCAGGCATGGGTAAATGGTTGATGGTAGGTGTACTGCTCCTGATCGTGGCTTCGTTAGCCAATATCTGGTTACAGTTACCAGCCTTAATGTTGACTGTCATGGTCTTGGCCATCGCAATCTTTTCAGCCTTTATCTTGGTTGATGTACAACGCATCATCAACGGTGGTGAGACTAACTACGTAATGGCTACTTTGGCTATTTACCTGGATGTGTACAACATCTTCACCAACTTGCTCGCCCTCTTAGGCATTGTGGGCGGTGACAGAGATTAAGCAATGGGTTTTAAGTTTTAATTAAAAAGGCACCCGCGGGTGCCTTTTTCTTTGCTTCAATATTGCGAGTAATTGATCTTTTAAAGCAATGAATTACTAGGATCTTTCAAATACTGCCATCGACTCCACATGGGATGTGTGGGGGAACATATTAACGATCCCCGCACTCTTGAGAACATAACCAGCCTGATGACAGAGAATGTCCGTATCTCTAGCTAAGGTCTTGGGATTGCAGGACACATACACAATGCGTTGTGGCGGTAGATCACTGCCTTGCTCATGGAGTTGGGCTAAGGCCTGGCAAATTTCCATGGCACCCTCACGTGGGGGATCCATCAACCAACGCTCAGCTTTGCCCCACGAGGCGATTGTCTCTGTGCCCACTTCAAATAAATTGCTTTGCATAAAGCTGGCTTTATCTGCGAGCTGGTTATGCTCTGCATTGGCTTTGGCTCTGGTAGTGAGACTTTCTAAGCCCTCAATACCCAGAACTTTGCTGGCCCTTCTTGCCAGCGGTAGAGTGAAATTACCAATGCCGCAGAATAAATCAAGCACACGATCATTTGCTTGAACCTCTAGGAGACGAATCGCCCTACTCACCAAGGCACGGTTCATCATATGATTGACCTGTGTGAAATCGGCCGGCTTAAATGGCATCTCAATCTCAAACTCAGGTAAACGGTAGCAAAGCTTGCCTGTTAGAGGATAGAACGGTGCAACGGTTTCTATACCTTTGGGTTGCAACCATATCCAGACTTGATGCGCATCTGCAAAATCTCGGAGCAACTGTTCATCTGCTGACGTTAGTGGCAGGAGATTTCTGAAGACCAATGCCGTGACTGGCTTTAACTTTTTAGGGTCTTCTGAATTGGGGTCCTCGGGCTCACCTACTGCGATTTCAATTTGCGGCATACGATCGACGATGGAAAGAGCCATGACCAATTTACGCATCTCGGGCAACAGATCAGAAACATGCTTTGGCAAAATCTCACAAGCCGTCATATCCGCGACATAGCCACTCTTGCCCTCATGAAATCCAATCAACACCGTTCCTTTTTTAATGGAACGATTGACAGCGCTTAAGCGTGCGCGATGACGGTATTCCCAAGCAGGACCCCCCATCGGCCGAAGAATTTCTTCAGGGGAAACTTTTGCTATGTGCTTTAGATCATCCTCAAGAACGCGCTGTTTCATGGCTACTTGAGCCCGAATATCCAAGTGCTGCATGGTGCATCCACCACACACTCCAAATGCTTTACATTTAGGTTCCGCTCTGAATACTGCAGGCTTGAGAATGTTCAGCACCTTAGCTTTACTAAAGCGAGCTTTGTCTTGTGTCACAACATAGGTGACTAGCTCGGTGGGTAGCGCGCCTTTGATAAAAATGACTTTACCGCTTTGACCAGAATCTAGCTCATGCCCAGCCTCTTCTTCAGTGAGCGCTAAGCGCGCAATGCCTTGTGCATCGAGATCAAGGGAATCTACTCGTACCGGCTCAGTCACAACAATGTGGACTGGCTTTTCTCCTCTACGCATCGGGAGCAAAGTCCAAGAGATATTCTTGCCACTGCTCGCCATGCGGCTCTTGAGATTCTTTTTCTAAGTAGGCTTTTACGAAAGTGATTTCTTCTTTGTATTCTTCTAATGAGAAGCCACCACGCATCAACTGAAAGCGGCAGTACATCAGATAAGTGTTAACCACATCGGTTTCGCAATAGCGACGAATCTCGTCAATTCTGCCTTCTTGATAAGCAGGCCAAACTTGACCGCCATCCATTCCCATCTTGCCAGGGAAGCCGCAGAGTTTTGCCAGGCCATCCAAGGGAGCATTGGCACGACCATTAAATTTAGCCAAGAGATCCATCAAGTCCAGATGACGCATGTGATAACGACTGATGTAGTTGTTCCACTTAAATTCACGGCTATCGTTTTCTTGGCTCTCGCCCATTTCCCAATAGCGTGGTGCTTGCACATGATTTGCTAGCGCACGGTAGTGCAGTACTGGCAGGTCAAAACCACTGCCATTCCAGGAAACCAACTGCGGGGTATATTTCTCTACTAACTCAAAGAAGGTCTGTATCAATACCTTCTCATCATCTTGCGCTGTGCCTAAGGTACCAACTTTAATTTGGGGTGAGCCATCTTTAGTTGTTCTACGAATAACGCAGGAAATAGCACAAATCCGTTGTAGATACAGTGGCAGAAACTCACTACCGGTTTTCTCAGCCCGCTCTGCCATTGCTTTGGCAGCAACCTCGCTATCTGAGAGTGCATCCGGATAGTCATTAAGACGACGTAATCCTGCTACATCAGGAATAA
>NZ_NCJB01000242.1:0-3756 GCF_002282275.1 Polynucleobacter sp. 39-46-10
CTCATGGTGGCGTTGATTACGTGGGCATCTTAAGGGCTGCGCTCACCAATTTACGCGGTAATCTTTCTCAGGGTGCATCAACCATCACCATGCAGGTTGCCCGGAATTTTTTTCTGAGTAACGAAAAAACCTTTAGTCGTAAGATTTATGAAGTTCTCCTCTCTTGGGAAATTGAGTCTCAATTAAGCAAAGATAAGATTCTTGAGATATACATGAATCAGATTTTTTTGGGGCAAAGGGCGTATGGATTTTCTAGTGCAGCCCAGATTTATTTTGGGAAAGAATTAAGGGACATCACGATTGCTGAATCTGCGATGTTGGCAGGTTTGCCAAAAGCACCATCGGCATACAACCCAGTAAGCAATTTTCGTCGCGCAAAAATTCGCCAGGAATATATTTTGCAGCGTATGCGGGATTTGTCATACATCACTCCCGAGCAGTATCAAGTTGCCATGGCAGAAGAGTTGCATATTCGGGGCTTGGGAAATGAGTTTAGTACTCGCGCCGATTTTGCTTCAGAGATGGTGCGTCAATTATTGTTTAGTCAATACGGTGAGGCAATTTATTCCCAAGGAATTGATGTATACACCACGCTCTTGAAGGCAGATCAAGATGCAGCATATAGAGCGGTGCGTCGAGGTATTTTTGAATATGATTTGCGCCATGCTTATCGTGGTCCGGAAGGTTTCATTGATTTACCGGAAGATGCGACGAAGCGTCAGCGTGCAATTGACGAGGCTTTGTTAGCTTACCCCCAGTTAGATGATTTGCAGTCTGGGGTAGTGCTTGATGTCAAGCCAAAAGAAATGCAGGTCATGATTGCTACTGGGGATGTGATCACCTTAAAGGGTGAGAGCATGAAACTAGCTACTGCTTCCTTAACTGACAGTACTCAACCAAAAAAACGTTTACGCCCTGGTGCCATTATTAGATTGCTATCCGATGGGGGTATTTGGAAGTTGGCACAACTCCCTCAGGTTGAGGCCGCCTTTATTTCTATGAATGCTGATACGGGCGCGATCCTCTCATTAGTGGGGGGGTTTGATTTCCGCCGTAATCAGTTTAATCATGTGACTCAGGCCCAACGCCAGCCAGGCTCCTCATTTAAGCCGTTTATTTATGCTGCCGCAATCGAGAAAGGTTTTTCTCCAAGCACCATGGTGAACGATGCGCCATTATCGATTGGCAGTATGGAAACAGGTAGCCAAGCCTGGGAGCCAAAAAACTATGATGGTAAGTATGAGGGCATGATGCGTTTGCGTATTGCTTTGGCTAAATCAAAAAACTTGGTTTCTGTTCGCCTAATCCGCGCCATTGGTCCCTCCTATGCGCAAGAATATATTCAGCGCTTTGGGTTTGAGGCAGAAAAGCATCCTCCTTACCTAACCATGGCATTAGGCGCAGGCACCGTGGCCCCTTTGCAAATGGCATCCGCATATAGTGTGTTTGCTAACGGCGGCTATCGTGTAGACCCATACTTAATTAATAAGATGACGGATTCAAAGGGTACGGTTTTATTTGAAGCTAAACCTACTCACGCACACGAGGATGCGACTCGTGTATTGGATGCGCGCACAGCCTTTGTGATAGATAGTATGTTGCAAGAGGTCACGAAGACTGGAACCGCCGCAAGTGCAAGAGCGAAATTGGGTCGCTCTGACATTGCCGGTAAAACGGGTACTACTAATGAGTCCCACGATGCTTGGTTTGCGGGATATAACCCGCAGGTAGTTGCAATTGCTTGGATTGGTTTTGATAAGCCGGCAAGCTTAGGTGATCGTGAAACTGGTGGCGGTCTTGCTCTGCCTATGTGGATCTCTTATATGAGCACCGCGTTAAAAGATCAGCCACAACAAGCGCGTGAAGTACCGGCAGGTGTGACTCAAGTTGATGGTGATTGGTTTATCCCTGAGTTCTCTAATAATGGTGGTGTGCGCGAACTGCAGTAGTTCGTCTTAGCAATGGCAAGGCAAGCGCGTACCATTATTCCTGGTCAAGCAATGCATGTCATGGTTCGTGGCAATAATCGGGAAACACTTTTCTTTAATGATTCTGATCGCTGCACCTATTTAGATTGGCTGCGAGAGGCAGCAAAACAATTTGGTAGTGCAGTGCATGCATTCGCTTTGATGCCAAACCATGTGCATCTCTTAATGACTCCCCAAAATGAAGATTCGCTTGCGAAGACGATGCAATCTCTAGGTAGGCGTTATGCCCAGTATTTCAATCAACAGCACCACCGTTCTGGAACAATTTGGGAGGGGCGTTATCGTTCTTCGCTAATAGACCCTGATTATTTTCTGCGTTGCCAACGTTATATTGAGCTCAATCCCGTAAGGGCTGGCTTTGAATCGAACCCTCAAGATTCAACTTGGACTAGTTTTGCCTCCCACATTGGTGGTAATGCTGAGCCTTGGTTGGTTGATCACCAGCACTTTTGGAAGCTGGGTAATACCCCGTTTGAGCGACAAATGACATGGGCAGGGTTTGTTAAGGAAGGCGCACCTCACTGGGAAGATCGCGAAATTACTGAGGCATTAGTGAGATCCAAGCCTTGGGTCAGCGATATCTATGCAAAGAGCGTATTCAAAGATAATCCCGATCAAGTACTAATCCGACATCGTGGACGTCCAAAAAAATTAATACCAATAAATTCAATGACTTAAGTAATACTTAAGGTCTTTAGTATTTTACTGCTTGGCCGTAAAGTTCTGACTCTGTCCCTTTTATATAAATGAATTTTACTTATTGCCTAATTTAAATGGGACAGATTCATTTTATTTCTATTGCATCAGCATGGGTATTCCCCTATATTTGATTCTCCAAAAGTAATCAGGCCCCCAGGGCAAACGGAAATACCATGACTACACAAATGAACACAGACCTTCGCCCAATCGCGCAGGGTCTTTACGATCCACAAAATGAGCATGATGCTTGCGGCGTAGGATTCGTTGCCCACATCAAAGGCAAGAAGTCACATGAGATCGTTACTCAGGGATTGAAAATTCTTGAGAACTTGGATCACCGGGGAGCCGTAGGTGCGGACCCTCTAATGGGTGATGGCGCAGGAATATTGATTCAGGTTCCCGATACTTTGTATCGAGAAGAAATGGCAAAGCAAGGCGTCGAGTTGCCACCGTTCGGTGAGTACGGTGTCGGCATGATTTTCTTGCCTAAGGAACATGCTTCTCGTTTAGCTTGTGAGCAAGAATTGGAGCGCACTGTACGTTTAGAAGGTCAAGTCGTATTGGGTTGGAGAGATGTACCCATCGATGTGAAATTGCCGATGTCTCCAACCGTTCAAATGACAGAGCCATTTATCCGTCAAATTTTTATTGGGCGCGGACGTGACATCATGACAACGGATGCGCTTGAGCGTAAGTTGTATGTCATTCGTAAAACTGCAAGCCATGCTATTCAAGATTTACATTTAAAGCATGGCAAAGAATATTTTGTAGCATCAATGTCTGCTCGGACCATTGTTTACAAGGGTTTGCTGTTAGCAAACCAAGTGGGTGCGTACTATAAAGATTTACAAGATCCACGTACAGTATCTGCATTAGCTTTAGTACACCAGCGCTTCTCAACCAATACTTTCCCAGCTTGGGAGTTGGCTCACCCATACCGCATGATTGCGCACAACGGTGAGATCAATACTGTTAAGGGTAACGTCAATTGGGTGAATGCACGAGAGGGCGCCATTAGCTCCCCAGTGTTGGGTGATGACCTCAAAAAATTATGGCCACTCATTTATCC
>NZ_NCJB01000243.1:0-3748 GCF_002282275.1 Polynucleobacter sp. 39-46-10
TGGCAGCTTGTCACGTGGACTTCAGTCCGCAGTGCCTACGATGGATCGTCGTACCTTCCTCAAGCGCTCCGGTGTCGGTGTTGGTGCTGGTATCGCAGCAAGCCAATTAACTTTGGTGCAGAAGGCATCTGCCGAGCAAAGCAAGGCAATGTTGGATGGCAAAGGCAAGATCGAAGTTAAGAGAACGATTTGTACGCACTGTTCAGTAGGCTGCGCAACTGACGCTACTGTTGAGAATGGTGTTTGGGTTCGTCAAGACTCTGCATTTGATTCCCCAATTAACTTAGGTGCTTATTGTGCGAAGGGCGCTTCTTTGCGTGAGCATGGGCACGGAGATTTCCGCCTACGTTACCCAATGAAGCTGGTTGACGGTAAATACCAAAGAATTTCTTGGGATCAGGCTTTGACTGAAATCTCTGCGCAGATGAAAGATTTGCGCACTAAGTACAGCCCAGATTCTTTGTTCTTCATTGGCTCCTCAAAGCATAACAACGAACAGTCTTATCTAATGCGTAAGTGGGTTTCTTTCTTTGGAACCAACAACACAGACCATCAAGCACGTATTTGTCACTCCACAACAGTTGCCGGTGTTGCAAACACCTGGGGCTATGGTGCGATGACCAATAGCTATAACGACATGATGAATGCCAAGGCAGCTTTGTATATTGGTTCAAACGCTGCAGAAGCACATCCAGTGTCTATGCTTAGCTTGTTGCATGCAAAAGAAAATGGTTGCAAAGTCATCGTAGTTGACCCACGCTATACCCGTACTGCAGCCAAGTCTGATCAGTATGTTCGTATTCGTTCAGGTACTGATATCCCATTCTTGTTTGGTGTTCTGTATCACATCTTCAACAATGGTTGGGAAGATAAGAAGTACATCAATGACCGCGTGTACGGTATGGATGAGATCCGCAAAGAAGTTATGGAAAAGTGGACTCCAAAGAATGTAGAAGAAGCTTGTGGAGTTCCAGAAGCGCAGATGTACAAAGTTGCTGAAACTATGGCGAAGAATCGTCCAAGCACTTTGGTCTGGTGTATGGGTCAAACACAGCACACCATTGGTAATGCGATGGTTCGTGCATCTTGCATTTTGCAATTAGCTTTAGGCAACATCGGTAAGTCCGGTGGTGGCGCAAATATTTTCCGTGGTCACGATAACGTTCAAGGTGCAACTGACGTTGGCCCTAACCCAGATTCATTGCCTGGCTACTATGGTCTTGCAGCTGGCTCATGGAAGCACTACGCCACAGTATGGGGTGTGGACTATGAGTGGATCAAAGGTCGCTACGCTCCAAACATGATGGAGAAATCCGGCACTACAGTTTCTCGTTGGGTCGATGCGGTACTTGAGAAGAATGACATGATTGATCAGCAAACCAGCGTCAAAGGTTTGTTCTTCTGGGGTCATGCACCAAATTCACAAACTCGCGGTCTCGATATGAAGCGCGCGATGGATAAGTTGGATTTGTTGGTGGTAGTCGATCCATATCCAAGTGCGACTGCGGCAATGGCAGCAATGCCTCCTGCAGAAGGCGATGCTGTGAATAAGAATCGCAACGTGTATTTATTACCAGCTACAACGCAGTTCGAAACAACTGGTTCTGCTACAGCATCCAATCGTTCGCTGCAGTGGCGTGAGAAAGTAATTGATCCGTTGTTTGAATCCGTTCCTGACCACGTGATCATGCAAGCGTTTGCTGATCGTCTTGGTTTCGGTCAAGAATTGTCAGTTAACTACAAGATGTTGAGTTCGAAATATGCAGGTAAGCAGTGGAGAGAGCCTGAAATTGAATCCATCTTGAGAGAAATTAATCGTGGTGTGTGGACGATTGGCTACACAGGTCAAACTCCTGAGCGCTTGAAAGCTCACATGAGAATGGCGGGCGTATTTGATCCGAAGACATTGAAGTCACGTGGTGGTATTGATCCAGTAACTGGCTACGACACTACAGGCGATTACTATGGCTTGCCTTGGCCTTGCTACGGAACTGCAGCTATCAAGCATCCTGGCTCACCAAACCTCTATGACACCAGTAAGAGCGTCATGGAAGGCGGCGGTAATTTCCGTGCAAACTTTGGCGTTGAAAAAGATGGCAAGAATTTATTGGCTGAAGATGGCTCTTACTCTAAGGGTTCAGCGATTAAAACTGGATACCCAGAGTTTGACCATGTCTTTATGAAGAAACTGGGCTGGTGGAGTCAGTTGACCGAGGAAGAGCAGAAGGCAGCTGAAGGTAAGAACTGGAAGACTGACTTATCTGGTGGTATTCAACGCGTTGTCATGAAGAACGGTTGTCATCCATTCGGTAATGCAAAAGCACGTGCAGTAGTGTGGAACTTCCCAGATGCGATTCCTGTTCATCGTGAAGCTCTCTACAGTACTAACGAGCCAATGATGCGCAAGTACCCAACTTCTGCCGATAAGAAGAATTTCTGGCGCTTGCCAACACTTTTCAAAACAGTTCAGGATAAGAACTTGAATGAGAAGCTCTACGAAAAGTTCCCAATCATTTTGACCTCAGGTCGTTTGGTTGAGTACGAAGGTGGAGGAGACGAAACTCGTTCCAACCCATGGTTGGCAGAGTTGCAACAAGAGAACTTTGTTGAGATCAATCCTAAGGCTGCAGAAGTTCGCGGTATTAAGAACTGGGATTACGTATGGGTGAAGTCACCAACCGGCGCCAAGATTAAGGTGCGCGCACTGGTAACTCCACGCGTTGATCAAGGCACTGCATTCGTACCATTCCACTTTGCAGGCTGGTGGCAGGGTAATAACTTGCGCAAATATTACCCAGAGGGCGCTGCCCCTGTAGTCTTAGGTGAAGCGGTAAATACTGCAACAACCTATGGCTATGACCAGGTAACGATGATGCAAGAAACCAAAACCACTATGTGCCAAATCGAAAAATTTGCCTAAGTTAAAAAATAAAGTCAGGAGAACATCATGGCAAGAATGAAATTTATCTGCGATACAGAGCGTTGCATTGAGTGCAACGGCTGTGTCACAGCTTGTAAAAACGATAACGAAGTGCCTTGGGGTATCAATCGTCGCCGAGTTGTTACGGTAAATGACGGCATTGTTGGTCAAGAAAAGTCTGTTTCAGTTGCTTGTATGCACTGTTCAGATGCGCCTTGTATGGCGGTTTGCCCAGTAGATTGCTTCTATCGCACCGACGAGGGTGTGGTGTTGCATGACAAAGACATCTGTATCGGTTGTGGCTATTGCTCTTTTGCCTGCCCATTTGGTGCGCCTCAGTTCTTAAGTCAGGGTGCCTTTGGTTCACGCAGCAAAATGGACAAGTGCACCTTCTGTAGCGGCGGTCCAGAAGCTAACGGTAGCGTTGCCGAATTTGAGAAGTATGGTCGCAACCGCTTAGCTGAAGGTAAGTTACCTTTATGTGCTGAGATGTGTTCAACCAAGGCTTTGATTGGTGGTGATGACGAAGTGATTTCTTCAATCTACGCCAAACGTGTCTCAGTTCGTGAGGCAAATGGCCGCTATCCAAGTAACGATATCTTCGGTTGGTCTACTGCTTATGGTCCATCAGGATCACCTGCACCGAAGCCAACACCTGCTGACAAAATTCCAGGAGCAAAGTCATGAAATTAAATTTCAAAACTCTCGGCTTATGTTTGGCTGCTGGTACTTTGTTGGTGGCATGTTCCGAGCCTCCAGAAATTGCAGCGAAAGCTGCCAAGCGTCCTGATGTAGCCCCTTATATGGGTGCTGACAATGGATTCATGA
>NZ_NCJB01000244.1:0-3742 GCF_002282275.1 Polynucleobacter sp. 39-46-10
CGATTGGTTTTGCCACTATTCGTGGTGGAGATATTGTGGGTGATCACACCGTCTTATTTGCAGGCGAGGGCGAGCGCATTGAGATTAGTCACAAGTCTTCTAGCCGTCAGTCTTATGCGCAAGGTTCATTGCGCGCTGCACGCTTCTTACAGACTCAGAATTCCGGCTTGTATGACATGCAAGATGTTCTTGGCCTGCGTAAATAAAAAAAAGTAAGTTGAGTAAATCTGAATAGAAGAAAAGAGTTGTATTGAATGAGTAAGGATTACGATCACCGCAGTATTGAAGCTGCAGCGCGAGCTGATTGGGAAAGCGCACAAGCTTACAAGGTTGCCGAGAATGCTTTAGATGCTTCCGGTAAACCAAGGCCAAAATACTATGCTTGCTCTATGTTGCCCTATCCATCCGGTAAGTTGCATATGGGTCACGTTCGTAACTACACCATCAACGATGTGATGGCGCGTCAGTTGCGCATGCAGGGCTATAACGTACTGATGCCAATGGGTTGGGATGCCTTTGGAATGCCCGCAGAAAATGCGGCGATTCAGAATAAAGTGCCACCAGCTAAATGGACCTACGACAACATTGCTTACATGAAAAAGCAAATGGCAGCTATGGGTCTTGCAATTGATTGGTCGCGTGAAGTGGCTACTTGTAGTCCTGACTACTATCGTTGGAACCAATGGCTCTTTTTGAAGATGCTCGAAAAGGGTATTGCTTATCGCAAGACTCAAGTCGTGAATTGGGATCCAATCGATCAAACCGTATTGGCAAATGAGCAGGTGATCGATGGACGCGGCTGGCGCTCCGGCGCTTTGGTGGAAAAGCGCGAAATCCCGGGCTATTACTTCAATATCACTGCCTATGCAGAGCAATTACTTTCTGGTCTAGATAATTTAGGTTGGCCTGAGCGCGTCAAGACGATGCAGCAAAATTGGATTGGAAAAAGCCGCGGTGTCCGTTTTGCTTTTAAGCATGAGATTGCTGATGCAAACGGTAATTTTGTTCAAGATGGTCAGCTATATGTCTTTACAACCCGTGCTGACACCATCATGGGTGTTACTTTCTGCGCCGTTGCTGCGGAGCATCCATTGGCAGCGATAGCGGCAATCAATAATCCAGAGTTATCTTCATTTGTTGAGAAATGCAAAACCGGTAGCGTAATTGAGGCTGATCTTGCTACTCAAGAAAAAGAAGGTATGTTCACAGGTCTATATGTGACGCATCCACTTACTAATGAGCCAGTACCAGTTTGGGTTGGTAATTACGTGCTGATGTCCTATGGTGATGGCGCGGTCATGGGTGTGCCTGCACATGATGAGCGTGACTTTGCATTTGCCCTCAAATATGACTTACCTATTAAGCAAGTGATCGCTTTGCGCAACCCATCAGATATGTTCAATACTAGCCACTGGCAAGATTGGTATGCGCAGAAGGATGATGTCGTTTGTCTCAATAGTGGCAAATACGATGGCTTATCGCACGAAGAGGCGGTTGATGCAGTAGCAAAAGACTTAGAGCAAATGGACATTGGTGAAATCAAAACCACTTACCGTTTGCGCGATTGGGGTATCTCACGTCAGCGTTATTGGGGAACACCAATTCCGATTATTCATTGTGGCGATGAGAGTAATCCTGGTTGCGGTGCTGTGCCAGTGCCTGAAGCAGATTTGCCGGTAGTGTTACCTGAAGATTGCGTACCAGATGGCAGTGGCAATCCGCTCAATAAGCGTGCTGACTTCCTCAATGTGAAGTGTCCAAAATGTGGCAAGCCTGCACGTCGTGAGACTGACACGATGGATACCTTCGTAGATTCATCTTGGTACTTCATGCGTTACACCGGTCCAGATGCGAAGACTATGGTCGATGAGCGTAACGAATACTGGATGCCGATGGATCAGTACATTGGCGGTATTGAGCATGCGATTTTGCATTTGCTCTATGCACGCTTCTGGACTAAGGTCATGCGTGATCTCAATCTCATTACTTTTGATGAGCCCTTCCAGAACTTGCTGACGCAAGGCATGGTTCTTAACGAGACTTATTACTCTGAGGAAGCATCCGGTAAAAAGACTTGGTTAAATCCTTTGGATGTAGAGCTCGAGTTGGATGAAAAAGGCCGCCCTCAAAGCGCAAAATTGAGGGGTGATGCTTCTGGTGCCCCCGTCATTATTGGTGGCGTTGAGAAGATGTCTAAGAGTAAGAATAATGGCGTTGATCCTCAAGCTTTGATTGATCAATATGGTGCGGATACTGCGCGTTTATTTGTGATGTTTGCTGCCCCTCCTGAGCAACAGTTGGAATGGTCTAGTGCCGGCGTAGAGGGTGCCTCACGCTTCTTGCGCCGTGTTTGGATGTATGCCAGCAGTCAAGCTGATGCAATCCGCGCTGCCTCTGAAGTATTGCCAAGTGATTTAAATGATGCTGAAAAAGAATTGCGTCGTGAAGTCCACACCATTCTGAGGCAGGCTAACTTTGATTATCAGCGTCGTCAATACAACACCGTAGTTTCTGCGGCAATGAAGATGCTGAACGTCTTGGAGCCTGTGAAATTAGGCGACAAGACTACAGTGAGGCCTGCTGTATTGAGTGAGGTTTTAAGTATTTTGATCCGAGTGCTGTACCCAGTGGTTCCGCACTTGACGCATGCTCTCTGGAATGAGATTGGGTGCGATCAATCGTTCGGTACTCTATTGGATGCACCATGGCCTGCAGTAGATGAAGCTGCGCTGATACAAACTGAGCTGACCATCATGTTGCAAATCAATGGCAAGCTGCGCGGTGATATTCGTGTGCCTGCGGATGCTACTAAAGAGCAAATTGAGGCTTTGGCATTACAAAGTGAGCCTGCTATGAAAGCATTAAACGGCGCAGCCCCTAAAAAGGTGATTGTGGTACCGGGTCGCTTAATCAATATTGTTGCTTAGATACTTGCAAATTACTTTGAATAGAAACTAAACACATGCGCGTAAATCAACTTCGACGTACTCTGCTTGGGTTTCTCGCTCTAGCTCCAGTCAGCGGACTGATCGCCTGTGGCTACCGCTTACGTGGCATGGTGGATTTGCCCTACAAAGTCATCGCGATTACTGGTAGCCCATCACCCCCTCTCAGAACGGATCTACAGACAGCTATCTTGACTGGTACTGATGCAAAGGTGGCTATCAATCCCAAAGATGCTGACCTTACTTTAGAAATCACGAGCGATCTGAATGGTCGTGAGATCTTGGCATACAACTCCAATGGTCAGGTCTCTGCATATCGCTTGAGCATACGTGTTAGGTTTAGGGCTTATGACAATGCTGGGGCGGATGTCGTACCTGAAGCGGAGATTTACATGACGCGAGATATGGACTTCTCAGTATCAACAGTTTTGGCGACCGATGTTCAAATGCAGCAATTTCTGTCTTTGATGCGCCGAGATCTTGCTGTGCAAATTCTGCGTCGTGTTGCTGCAACTGCCCGAGTTCAACGGCCTAAAAGTTTTTAAAGAATGACGATCCAATCGCATGGTTAAGAGCGATGCCCTACAGGTTCACTTGAAGTCGCTGAATTCAGCCGCTTCATTAAAGCCCCTGTACATATTTAGTGGTGATGAGCCTCTCCTCATGATGGAGGCGATGGATCAATTACGTGCCACTGCGAAAAAAATGGGTTACACCGACCGCGAAGTTTTATTGCAAGAGCGCGGGTTTGATTGGACTGCCTTATTAAGCGCGGGCCAAACTATGTCTTTGTTTGG
>NZ_NCJB01000010.1:0-28243 GCF_002282275.1 Polynucleobacter sp. 39-46-10
TTGGCCACAGTAGGCGCATTTTTAAAGCTCCTCAGCAGTTTCATTTATAATCCTCAGTCTTGGCCTGGTAGCTCAGTCGGTAGAGCAGAGGATTGAAAACGTAGGATAGAGGACTAAAACAGTTCTGCACATTGGGTCTAAGCACAGCAAGACTCACTGCCCGCTAAGCACCGAATCTATTGGCTCGCAGCGGTTTCAAATTTCCCAAAATTGGCATCGACAGCGTTGAGTTGGCAATCTGTTACATTCAAAAAGCAAGCCAAATCATCAATCAATTTGTGAATTTAATACCAAGGAATCACCATGTCTAATATTGCTCCCAAAGCGTTTACCGAAGATGCATTAGATAGACAAAAACTTGGAGAGAGTGTTTACAAGCTATTGCAACAGCTACCTAAAGGCGTTGTGGCAATTGATGGCGAGTGGGGTATTGGCAAAACATGGTTTGGTCAAAATCTTAAAACACTAATAGATTCAAAAAGTGAGTTTGGTTCGATTTGGATTGATGCGTTTCAGGCTGATTGGATTGATGATCCTGCATTAACTTTGATTTCTTCCATGGGCGCAGGCTTAGATGATGCTCAAAGAAAAAGTTTTTTTGACTCAGCAGCCCCTTTGATTGCAAGGGCGGTGCCAAATCTAATAAAAGCTGTTGCCAAAACTGCTGGAAATTTTGTTGGTGTTGATAAAGAAGTTATTGATACTGCAGCGGACATCTTAAAGGATGAGGCTGAAGAATTGATTCGTGCGAAATTAGATGAATTAGCTGAAAGAGAAAAAGTCCTCGAACATCTTAAAAAATTACTGGCTGATCATGTCAAGAAAGCTAAAGGTCAAAAGGTTGTTGTTATCGTTGATGAGTTAGATAGATGCTCCCCTGCTTATGCCATTCGTCTATTAGAAAGACTAAAACATCTATTTGATATAGAGGGGGTTATTTTTCTTCTGCTTTGGAACAGGAACCAAATTAAGCAGGCAGTTGAAGCCTTCTATGGGGCTGGAACAAATGGAGCAATGTATCTCGATAAATTTATCGACTATCCAATTGCAATGCCAATCACAAATTCAAGCACTAGCTTGCCGCCAATGGATAGGCTTATTAAGCTATTCTCAAAAAATATGAGCGAAGAAAAGCAGATGCGTTTTTTAAATAACTCATCTTGGTTGGTGGCAATATCTACCTTATTAAATTTAAATGCTAGACAATCTCAACGAATATTGGATTGGTGGACAGTATCCTCAACAAGGAATTTTGTAGCCTTGGAGTCATGGCTTATTGGGCTGAAGGCAAAATACCCGCTGATTTATCAAGGGATATGCTCTGAAGATTTATCAGCACATCATCTTGCTGCTAATTTATTAATAAACATAAAAGAGAGCGACAAAAACTATCGTGTTGCTCAAGTATTTATACGGCTGCATAGAAGTTACGAGAATGGTGTATTTGATGAGAAGGATGAAGAGTTAAAACAGTTTTGCGCAAGCTTCGGAGTTTCGTTATCTGAATCTATAGGAGTGGCGCGCAGGCATATTGAGAGCACCTTTGATTGATGCATTTGATTAGGCGTCCAATAACTAGACACTTAACTTCTTCAAACAACCCTTACACAAGCATTGATCTTTTGATTTGTCTTTAAGTGCTTGTTCAAGTTTGAGCTTATCAACTGCCACATCAAAGCACCAGCACTTCTTATCGCTAGCAATTTGACAGTCATTGGCTTTACCGCAGGCTGGGCAAATGGTCCCAATATCTTCCGTTCTCATGCCTTGATTCTACGGGGTTAGATAGATAGAGGATGTTTAATTGTCTGTTCTAAATGGAACAAATTCATTCAGCGTCTAGTTACAGGACGCCAAATATTTACTGACAGCCAAGATGCGAGATTCCTAAAACTCAGCATGAATCCTAAAAGACAGGATGTTTACAGGACCACGAGCAGAGTTGTAAGCTGGATTGATGATGTGTTGAAAGTTCAATCCTGCAAGCACATTTTTAATCACTGTAGCGTTGTAGTAAACCTCTCCGATTCTCTCAGGGTTATAAGAGATAGTTTGACTACGACTTGCATAATCACCAATGAAATAAGAAATACCGCCTGCTTGAAGATAGGCACGACGATAACTAGATAATCCATTTTGCATCATTGAGATGCCGACAGTATCATCAGGCCGCTTCCAACTTGTGCCATTCATGCCTAGACCAACTGAAATGGAGTTATCAGCTTCCGTAAAGGACATTGTCTCGGTATGACCATCGGAGGTAAATGCACGACCATAGATTCCTAAATTTTTTGTCAGAGCTTGTTCGGCATTAATACCAATACCTGTCTTAATTTGATTGCTGCTTCTGACATTATTAATAGCTTGTGTACCCTGAGCATTGTTCGCAATCACATAGTTAGTGGCATCTTGAAAGCGTGCCAATATCATACGGTTGCGATAGCCTAAGACGCTGACCTTACCAGGCAGTTCACCGATATTGTGCTGACGCTCAACTTCAATTTGATCACCATAGGCATTGAATATTTGCCAATTTAAGTCACGTCCATTGGGTGTCTTTGGAGCTAGCATTCTTGAAGCACGCATTACCCAGTTGCCAAGATACCATTCGCCAGCTAAACCCCAACTGTAGCCCCTCGCATCAGCTGCATAGTCATAAGCTAGGTAAGTCATATTGCCCCAGTTCATAAATTGAACTCGCGGGTCTTTTGCGTATCGACTGTCATCGAAAATATCAAGTGTGGAGAACTGACCACCTGTTAGAACCACTCGATTGCTGCTGACAGTTTGAGTGATTTGATTGGCTTCATTTTCAAGAACAACCTTTTCGCCCTCTTGATTAATCGTTTGACGCACAAAAGCACGGGCAGAGTAAAACTTAGCCTGAGCGCCATTTGCTTTTGTAGCTTCGCCGTTGGTGAAGCCACCCAAGCCTGCTAAGTCGGAGAATGGAACTCCAGATACAACCTCAGGATTGAAATACACATCTGTATTTGGGGCGATGCGAGCACCAAAAAATAAAGTGCCAGACCATGTGTAGCTCATCGACTTCAACGAATCTAGACTGTTTTGCCCAGAGTAGGATGAAGTGAAGTTGTTGTATCTCTGATTGATGTATGTGGTCTGACCATGTAGGTTTACGGGCATACCCCAAATGCTTCCCTCCGTGGGTAGGCCAGCAATGGGTTCGGCAAATGTCTCTATTTGGTCTGCGCCTGACCCAGCCTTTTGTGCAAAAGCAATATTAGGCAGTATGGCTAGCAGTAGGGTGCTAATTATGAACAGGCGCATTAGATCAAATATTTAAAGCAAAAATGTCACTGTATGACAAATATGTGACGGTTCTGTGTACATGGATTCAATGATTAGAGGCAAACAGGGCTTGAATCATAGCAATCCAATGCCAAAGCTCTTCATTATTAAGGCAAACAAGCCAAAGCAGATGACTGTTGCCACTACACACACACCCATCGTTATCCAAAATCCTAGCTTTGGAAGTAGGTATGGAAATAATAGAAACATAGGCAGCGTTGGAATCACATACCAAAAGGTGTAATAAGCGTGACTAGCAATCTTTTCTTCCGTTTGATTTTCTACATATAGCCATATCAGCGTAAGTATGGTCATGAGCGGTAATGCCGCAATAAAGCTTCCCAACTTATCGCTGCGCTTGGCTACTTCTGAAATGAATACCACCATTCCTGCCGTTAGTAAGTATTTGGTAATGATCCAAGTCATAACGCCTCCTTAAAACAACTTATCCACTTCAAGTAATGTCAGCACACCCATAATCGCAAATATAGCCGCGGCAATGGAGTGAACTAGCTTCATAGGAATCTTTGCCGCAAACTTATTACCAACAAATACCGCTGGTACATCCGCAATCAGCATTCCTAATGTTGTGCCAACCACTACAGCTAATGGTGCTGCGTAGTGAGCCGCCAAGGCGATGGTGGCCAATTGAGTCTTATCACCCATTTCAGCTAAGAAGAAGGTAATAAAGGTAGCGCCAAAGACTCCCAAGTGCTTTGCCACTTGAGTTTCTTCTTCCTCAATCTTGTCGGGTATCAAAGTCCAAATCGCCATACAAATAAATGACACTCCAAGAATCCATCGTAGGATTTCAGGATTCATCATAGAAGTAATCCATGCACCAAATGCACCTGCTAGACCATGATTAATTATGGTGGCAGCAAGGATGCCGAGAATGATAGGTATGGGTTTTTTAAATCTTGCCGCAAGAATAAAAGCAAGCAGTTGGGTCTTGTCACCCATTTCGGCAAGGGCAACTACACCAGTTGAAATAAGAAGGGAATCCATTTTTGATAGTCCTCTAGGCCGTGACATAAACAAATGACTACAACGCACCCACAGCCTAAGTAAGTGTTTGTAGTCAAAAGTCTTGCCAAGTATTAAACCGCTTACACCATAAGCCTAAGCTCAAGTATGTTGATGTAAGCCATCTTCTTTAGAGAAGAGAGGCTACTCCCTAGTGACAATTGAATTATAGCAAGCCAAATATGACAAGCTGATTGCAACAGGATTGAGGCACTTTAGCCCTGGTCGATTCCAGTCCTATTCCATCAAGCCTCGTTAGCTAGAGGATCAGTTATTGTCTGTTCGAAATGGAACAAATTTATTGGGCGTCTAGTTACGGGACGCTTAAAGATGTCGCGATAATTTCTAATGCTTGTGATGCGGTCTTGGCAGATTTTCCGCTACCAGATTTTCCGATTACAAAATATTTATTTTGATGAATGTAGATGTGTAGGTAAACTTCATTTTTCCCAGAGCCAATGACAATCTGCAAAACTGGCTCATTGCTTGCCCTGTCATAAGATTCAATAAAACTGGTGTAATCGAGTTCATTGGGATGGCTTTTAGCAATTTCTCGAATGAGGTTGGTAATGCCCTCTACAAGCTTGCAGTATTCTCGATGAAAATTTGGATCAGAGTGCCTAAGCTCTTCAATCGTAATAGCATGGAGTGCGCTATTAGCCATAGTTATTTCAAGATCTCTAGATGAACATAGGCGTCAAGATTATCCAGGGACCCTCGACCATCAATGCCGGCGAGTGTTAATGCTTCTTCCTTGAAGTCTTCAAGACTAGGGTGGCTGCCATCACCGCCCAGGCTCACAATGTATGTCCAAAGCACCCGATCTCTTTGATCTTTACGGTAGATATCGACAATGCGTCTCATAGGCCACCCCCCTCAAAATAACTATACGCCCAGATTGTCTAAATAGTTCTAATTTTTAATAGTGCATTGCGACAATTTGTCTTTACTTTGGCGACTATGAGTTGAGTAATAATGCCCTCCCATTCCATCAAACCTCGTTAGATAGGGGATCGCTTATTGTCTGTTCTATTTGGAACAGCCCTTCGGTATCTAGTTATGGATTGTTATACTGACCCGATAGTCCGCGTAAACATTCTTAGGTCTCGCAAACATGGAGGGAAGATGACTGCTGATGAATACCTTCAGAGCCTGCTCCAGAAGTATGCGGTGAACGTTTCCGGGGCGAATGCCGCAGGAAGCGCGATTTATCCCGTACTAGAAAAATGGGGGAATCAATACCTAAATAATGCTAGCTATTCTGGTTCGTTGGCAAAGGGCACTGGTATCTCAGCTGCAACAGATGCTGATATCTTTTTGTCACTTTCATCAACAACGCCCGGCAGTCTTGCCGATATGTATATGAGTTTGTACAACGCCGTTACAGCCGTTGGATATGTGGCACGAATGCAGGATGTCTCAATTGGGGTTACGGTTAATGGATACTCAATCGATTTGGTGCCAGGTCGTCGACATTCCCAATATGGTAACGACCATAGTTTGTATCGAAATAAAAAAGCAACTTGGACGCAAACAAATGTTAATACCCACATATCGTATGTGACTGGAAGCAACCGAATAGATGAGATCAGAATATTAAAGCTATGGCGTTTACGCCATGGACTTTCAATTTCATCTTTCTATCTAGAGATGGCGGTAATTGACTCACTTAGGTATGCGAGAGCTGGAAATATCGCAGTAAATGTTTGGCAGGCTCTAGAGCACCTTCGCGATAAGATTGAAACAGCGCAGTATATTGATCCTGCTAATACTAATAACATCGTGTCGGACGATTGCACGAAAGCAGAGAAAGCCGCTATTGCTGCCAAAGCGCGAGAATCTCTGGGGAAGAAAACTTGGGAAGAGATTGTTTGGTAATGAACAGGGCAAAGAATTCATCAAAAATCGATGGCAAGCATTTTCTGCGTGAGGCATTTATCGCAGAGCAAGAAGTATTGGCGGTTCAGTTAGATCTGTCTGGAAAATCTATCACTCACAATGGTGTAATGGGCGAAGTGAATGAGCAGCACTTCGTTCAAGCTTTAAAAAAATATCTTCCTAGGCGTTATGAGGTCGATCAAGGTATCGTAATTGATTCCAATGGTGCAACAAGCGATCAAATTGATGTGATCATATTCGATCATCAGTACACACCGACTTTGTTAGATCAGCATGCTCACAGGTTTATTCCAGCTGAAGCGGTTTACTGTGTTCTTGAAGTTAAGCCAACGATAAACAAGGAATATCTTGAATACGCTGCAGAGAAAGCTCGCTCAGTCCGAGTGCTTCACAGAACAAGCGTTCCGATACCGCATGCTGGTGGAGAGTATCAGCCGAAACCATTGTTTCCTATAGTTGCGGGAATTGTTGCATCAAAGGTCGACTGGGCTGAGGGCTTAGCAGGAGAACACTTTTCTTCCCATTTAGCAACGCTCAGCGGAGTTAGGTCACTTGATTGTGGTCTAGCGTTGTCCGATCGGGCGTTTGATACGTTTGGAGGATCTCTTGTAGTGACTGATGCACAGGGATCGCTAGCGGCATTTATATTTCGATTGCTTCAGCAATTACAGTCTCTCGGTACAGTGCCTGCTGTTGATTGGAACAGATATGCCTCAATTTTGAGCGGTTGCAATACTGAATAATTAGTAAGGCGGCAAGATCGCACCCATTACCTACTATAAGCATTTAGATAGCCGCCTCCTTGGGTTATTTATATAGCATTTTAGGGTTACGTCCATTCCCATCAAGCCTCGTTAGATAGGGGATGGTTAATTGTCTGTTCTAAATAGAACAAGCGTCTAGTTATTGGACGCATTAATTGGTAGCCGATTAGACTACTCTCCCTTGAAGCTAGTAACAGCAAAATCAATCAATGTTTTTACTCTCACCGATGTTTTATGGCGTTCGGCATATACGGCATAGATGTCAGCATCTGGAGTTTCAAAATTTTTCATCACTTGTATCAGTCTGCCAGACTGAAGGTGTTGTATGACATCCCATTCAGCTCGTAAAACTATGCCTTTTCCATCGAGCGCCCAGTTCACGGCAATGCCACCATCGTTTGTTGTTAAGTTACCGCGAACCTTTGCGCTATCGGTAAATTCCTTTTTTGACTTGCCTTTACCTTTTGAGAAGCGCCACAGTCCATAGCCTTCATCACCTTGGCGTATGCCAATACAGTTGTGTTTAATTAATTCGCTGGGTGACTTTGGTTCACCATGCTCTTTAATGTAAGCTGGGGATGCAACAAGTATTCTTTTGTTGGGGGCTATCAGCCTAGCAATGGATCTAGAGTCGGGTGGGTGACCAAATCGAAAACAAACATCATAAGCATCATCAGTAATCGGTGGAGGATTTACTGATAGTTGTAATTGAATATCTACCTGCGGAAATTTTTTAACATATTCAGCAATTAAAGGGGCAATATGACTTCTCCCAAATCCAAGCGTTGCATTGACCCTTAATAAACCTTGCGGAGCTTTTGTTGAGCCCCACAGCATGTGCTCAAGATCATCAATTTCACCCAAAATTCTTCTAGCATGGTCAAGATAGATTTCGCCCTCATGGGTGAGGCCCATTCTTCTAGTGGTTCTGTTGACCAGCACCAAACCCAGGCGAGCTTCCATTTGTGCCAAATGCTTACTAACAGCGGCAGTTGTTACTCCAAGCTCACGGGCAGCAGCCCCAAGGCTGCCAGAGCTGATGAGCGTTGAAAAGAACCCTAAATCACCTGGATTAATGCTTTTGGCCATTGTTTATTGTTAATTAAAAGTTAACTATGCTTTAACTTTATACATGATTTTTTAATATCCATACAACATATAGTGCCAATATTCCAATGAGCAATCAGCTCTGGAAACTACTCATGGAGGAGATGGGATGTTAAAAAAGATATCTAAAACGAGTTTGGCTGGATTGCTATTATGTGGCGCTATTGGCGCATCAGCGCAATCATATCCATCAAAAACAATCACGATTGTGGTGCCATTTCCACCAGGTGGGACTACAGATGTTTTGGCGAGGACGGTTGCTCAGAAGTTGGGGCCAGTTCTTGGCCAATCAGTGATCGTTGAAAACAAGCCAGGTGCTGGCGCCACCTTGGGTGCTAATTTAGTTGCTAAATCCAATCCTGATGGCTACACCCTGTTTATGGGCGCTGTTCATCACACAATCGCCCCAAGTGTTTACAAAACTCTGCCATATAGTTTTGAAAAAGACTTCACACCAATTACTACAGTGGCATTGGTTCCAAACATCATGGTGGTTAGCGCAAACTCACCTTATAAGACTGTAAAAGATGTTATTGCTGCGGCCAAAGCTAAACCAGATGAACTGTCTTATGGTTCAAATGGTAACGGCACAGCGCAGCACATGATTGGCACCCAATTTCAAATGATTACTGGCACCAAGTTACTTCATGTGCCATACAAGGGAAGCGCTCCGTTGACAACAGATTTGTTAGGCGGTCAAGTCACCATGTCATTTGACACAATTACTCCGGTGTTGCCATTTATTCGTGAGAATAAATTGCGCCCACTGGCTGTGACAACTGCAAAGCGTTCATCTACATTGCCTAGCGTCCCAACGTTAGCAGAGGCTGGTGTGCCCGGAATTAATATTGGTACTTGGTTCGGTTTGCTAGCTCCTGCTGCTACGCCAAAAGATATTACTGCCAAACTTAATGCTGAAATCGTTAAGATCATTAAGACACCTGAGTTCCAAAAGCAAATGTTCGATATTGGTGCTGAGCCAGTCGGCAATTCACAAGCCGAAATGGGCAAACAAATTAAAGAAGAAACATCCAAGTTCTCTGAAGTCGTTAAGGCAGCAAACATAACTATTCAGTAATCACCCAGCGAATTAATAAAGGAAATTACCCGTGGATAAGCAATCATCCGTAGTGGATAAGGAAGCAGCAGTCGCTGATTTAACAAATGTTTTATCAAAGTTCACCGCGTATATTGGCAAACGTTTACCAACAGATGTCACTACAAAGCTTGGTGAGCTTCGAAGTAAAGAAGTCAATTTCTTGGCCAAGGAAGTATTTGAGTCCATGCGAGAGAATCAAGAATTGGCTGACAAGTTAGATCGGCCAAGCTGCCAAGATACTGGTGTAATTCAGTACTTCTTATCTGCGGGGTCAAATTTCCCATTGTTGGGGGAGTTGGAAGATATCTTGGTTAATGCAACCCAAGGCGCCACCAAAGAAGGGCCATTACGTCATAACGCCGTAGAAACCTTTGAAGAAAAAAATACTGGTACCAATACTGGATCTAAGATCCCCTGGCTGGATTGGGAAATTATTCCTGGCGCTGATTACTGCATCGTTGACGTATATATGGCTGGTGGTGGTTGCACATTGCCGGGCGCTGCAAAAGTATTGATGCCAGGGCAAGGCTATGAAGGTGTTGCTGAGTTTGTGTTTGATGTCATCACATCACGCGGCGTTAATGCCTGCCCACCTTTATTAGTAGGAGTTGGAGTTTCAACTTCAGCAGAGACCGCAGCTCGATTGTCAAAGAAGGCCATTTTGCGCCCCGTTACTTCTAGACACTCAAATGATAATGCGGCCATGATGGAGGAATTGCTAACCGAAGGTTTAAATGAATTGGGTTTAGGTCCTCAAGGTTTAACTGGTGCCAATAGCGTCATGGGTGTCAATATTGAGTCATCAGCTCGTCACCCATCAACAATTGGGGTAGCAGTATCAACCGGCTGTTGGGCACATCGTCGCGGCAAGATCAAAATCAACGCCGATATGTCCTATGAAGTCATTTCCCATGAAGGATTTAAGGTATGAGAAAAGTTTTGCAGACCCCAATTAAAGATGAGGATTTAGAGGCTTTAAATATTGGGGATGTGGTTTATCTCACTGGAACTTTGGTTACTTGTCGTGATGTTGCTCATCGTCGCTTAATTGAGTTGGGTCGAGAATTACCTGTAGACCTCAAAGGTGGAGCGATTTTTCATGCAGGACCAATTGTTCGTCAAAAAGATGATGGCGAATATGAGATGGTCTCTATTGGCCCAACAACCTCTATGCGCATGGAGAAGTTTGAAAAAGAATTTATCAAACAAACCGGCGTGAAGTTGATTGTTGGTAAAGGTGGCATGGGCATTGAAACGCAAGAGGGCTGTGTTGAGAACAAGGCAGTTCATGCCATTTTCCCAGGCGGCTGCGCTGTATTGGCGGCCACTAAGGTTGAGAAGATCGAAGATGCTCAGTGGAAAGACTTGGGTATGCCAGAGACATTATGGGTAAATCGCGTTAAAGAATTTGGTCCTTTAATTATCTCAATTGACACTAAAGGCAAAAACTTGATTGAAGAAAACAAAAAAGTTTTTAATGCAAAGAAAGGCCCAATTCTGAGCAAAATTAACGAGAAGATTCGTTTTATTAAGTAATTGAAATCAAATTAATCAAGTGGGGCGCTATACCGCCTCCTTGATTAACTGAAATGATTTGATTGTGAGGAGAGATTCATGTTGTCTCAGAACATCCAAAGCAGTTTTATTAAGTCTTTTAGAAGTCATTACCCAACTAGAACCTGGTGTATCAACCAGTCGATATCAGACGAAAGCTATTGGACTCTTCCTTTGTGTTTGGCAGAAGCAAAAAAATACCGCACAAGAGATGAATGGGAGAGATCTAGCCCTATTAGCTACCAAAAAGCCATTAATAGAGGCTGGCTAATTAAATGTACAGCACACATTGTTGGCTTTAAACGAAGATCTACTGTGCCAGTAATTTGGACTCTAGAGCGTTGTATAGAGATGGCTAAGCAATGTCAAAAACGCGCTGAATTTAAAGAGAGATTTCATTATCCGTATGAGAAGGCTAGGAAAAATGGATGGCTAGACATTTGCTGTGCACACATGGGGAAAGTGGTCTAGTGCCCGTTGTATTCTTAGTTGCCCTTCGCAAGTCTCCCCATATCAAGCCTCGATAGACAGAGGATATGTAATTGCCCGCTCTAAATAGCCGAAGTCGAAGTTTCTTCTTCTGAGATTCGGCTACTCCACTCATTGGCAAGATTTAGGTAGTGAGAATAAACTGCATCATCATTAATGCGAGCCTTCTCTAGAAAAACTTTTATTTTGGGCTCTTGAAGCGGATAGTAGTAATAAGACCAAAATGATTCATAGACTAAGTCATTATCAAAGGCCTTTTTGTTCACAAGTCCTGCAAGCTGTTCAAGCCTATTTAGAAATGCTTTTATTTCTTCGGCTGAGGCTGTTTGATTTTCGGCCTTATGCCATCCTTTTTTAAGTTCGGCGGCATGACGATCAATATAGGCAATTGTTTCTCTATAGGAAGCAATTTTGGAGTCGGCCCTAAGTTTCCAAAAGAATGCTACTAGCCCGCCGGAGATGGTTACTGCTGATACAGCTAGGTATGCCCAGTCTCGAGCGGTAAAGTAATTGCAATCCATATCATCCTTTGTTATTGGGGAAATCTTCCCACTTTCGCATGAATTCAATAATCTCTGCCAGCCCAATTCCATCAAGCCTCGATAGATGGAGGATTAGTTATTGTCTGTTCCAAATGGAGTAATTTATTCGGAGTCTGGTTACGAGACGCCTATAAACTCTTCAAGATTTTTCTTCATAGATAATGACTTCAATGCCAAATTTACTGGCCAGCGGCTCAAGAACTGAATCACCCAAAGTACAAATAGCTACAGCTTTAATAGATTTTGGTTTATGGGATTTCATGAGTTCAGCCGAGAAAACTGCCTGACCAAGCAAATTCATTCCAACTCTATTTGCTTTAGTTTGTATAACAACAATATCTTTATCTTTAACGTCTACCTCATACGCTTTGCATATTTGAGTTTTTTCACCCAAAATAACAACTCCATCTAGCAATCTCTGGGCATTGTCTTTGGAGCGAGCAACTGCGGGGAACTCTTCGACTAAGGTCCCACCGATAGACTCCCAGTATCTTCTTGTAAGGTGAGTTTCATGTTTGCTCATCCCCTGATCATAACTTAGCAATTAATGCATGGTCCAACTTAGTGTGCCTTATACCGCTTTAAGCTCGAGACTCATGTCAGAAAATTTATATAGCATTAGCTATTGCATATATAGATAAAAAAACCTACTTGGCGTCTAGTAACGGGACCCTTAGGTTAAAGTTAGATTACTTACTACAGTTTTAAGGGGTATAGATGCCTGAAGTAAATTTTTCTACGTTCTTTCCAGAGTTTGATGGACTTTATGATGATCAAGAGATGGAAAAGATTTGGGTTGATCAAAGCGCCCAATTCCGCGAATTCTGGTCCAAAAGGGTTTTGGGGTCAGATTCAGGCATTATCTCTGACGATGATTGCGACAAAATCATCAAAATTATTGATCGAAGCGGTAAGGGCAACAACAAGGATACTGAGGCTATTGCAAAGGCAATGGTTGCTCAGGGCTCATGGCGGCGTTTATTTAATGAGCTCCATAGAAATCGAAAATTAGGAATTGCAGTTAATAAGATTTTGATTGAGCAAGATCCAAAAGCCAAAGCTCAATATATTGATGAGCTCTATGGAATGGAGGAGGCGCAGAGGATTTACTTGACGGGAAAAAGCGGCAATACGATCTCTGTATTTTTAGCTGCATATGATCCGTTTTCAAATCTTTCTATTATTTCACTTAAAGATCGCAAGTTGCTCTTAGAGTGCCTTAAGTCGCCATACGTAGAAAATTTTGACTCTCAAACTATTGGCGCCAAGATAATTCAATCAAATGCTTCTTTGAATAATGCAATTAAAGCGACTGGCGTAACTGGCAATGCCAGAAAAATTTCTAGATATTGTTACTTTGCGCCTGTTAAGGAGCTTTGGCGTGGAGAATTTTCAGCGCCCCAAGAAGTTTCCCCCAGCAACCAATCAAAAGAATTTATTGTGACAGTCGCGTCTGATGATGCTGACGAACGGTCGGATGATGGAGAGGTGAGGGAATCAATCAAGATTCAGGGGTTGCTAGCCAAGATTGGCGAAGAGATGGGTTTTGATATTTGGCTACCAAATCCTGATCGCGTTAGAGTATCTAAGGTATGGCAACCAAAAGATCCGCGCACTCTATTAACTACATTGCCGCTTTCATACGATAAAGCCACTCAAAGCACGATTAGCTTAATCGACGTAATTTGGATTAAAAATAAAAGATCAATTGCGCGGGCATTTGAGGTGGAGCACACTACATCGATTTACTCTGGCATCTTAAGAATGGCAGACTTAGTTGCATTGCAGCCTGATATCAAAATTAAGATGCATATTGTTGCACCACTAGATAGACAAGAAAAATTTTCTACTGAAATTAGAAGACCCGTTTTTTCTTATATGACTAACGGCAGGTTATCTGACATGTGCACCTTTATTTCTTACGATGATGTAAAGCATATTGCTGAGCTTGAATATTTAAGTCATACAAGAGATGGAATTTTAGAGAGTTTTGAGGTTAGCGCCGAGCGATCAGACGAATAGTCAAGCGTCCTGTAACTAGACGCTTGTATTGATGCCTAACTAACAGCAAGCTCACCAACCTCTAGGGCTAGATGGAAATAATGGCGCTGCTGGAAAAGCTGGCGCAGGCGGTGAGTTATATGAGTTTTGAGAGCCAGATGGGATAGGTTGCAAGGTATTAGCTGTCCCCAGTGGTAATCCAAGACTATTGCTAAAGAAGGTGGTATTGCCTACTTGAGAAGCCGTACCTATTGGCAAGCCGTTTGAATCACTATAAAAAGTAGTATTGCCAACCTTATTAGCTGTGCCAAGTGGTAGTCCTGAAGAGTCACTAAAGAAAGTAATTTGTGCATGGCAGGGTAAGACAATTATGGCCAATAAAATTGAAAGTAACTTCACGTTATCTCCATTTTCTATAGACCGCAGGCAATTCATATTGACTGTAATCTGTTGGTCTAGGCCAATAGCAGGGCTGCCCATGCAAGCAATGCTTTTGTAAACGAATTGCTTTGATCTCTTTTAGGAGATGTTGATAGTATTTACCCAACTTCAACCCAATGCGATACAAGGCCCCATGTTGCTCAATCGGAACGCCATCACATACCAAAAATAAATCCCCCAATTTGATTGAATTTTTCATGGCGACCTCAAAAACAAGATACGACTGTGCCACAAATCGTACAGACCGATATTTTTCCATTAACAATCACGGTTTGAGTGGTGTAGGCATTGGCAATCTGATTGGCAATGAGACTGCTAAGGATAATGAAGCGTAAGCCAAAACCAATTAGATGCTTTTGCATATGACCTCCTAAGTAGAGGCTTTAGATTAAGCTGTCACAGGCTCAATAAGTGAGCTAGAGAATAGATAAATTTAAACCCAAAAAGTGACGCTGTACTTTTGCTCTGACCCCCTGTAACGTTTGTTGCTAAGATCATTTTGACTATTAAAACATTAAAAATGACCATCTTCATATAAGTTTGGTGCGAAGATGACCCTTATCAGTAGAATCAGATTTATGGACACCATAGCACCAAGAGATTTAAAAGAATTAAAGGAGGCGGCCGATAAAGGTGAGCCTGAGGCAGCATATAGTCTCGGTAAATTGCATGAGTCTGGAGATGGCGTTGATCAAAACTTTGAATTAGCATTCCAGTACATTGAGGAAGCCGCCAAATCAAATCATCTAAAGGCCGTGCATGACTTAGGCGTTATGTACTTTAATGGTGCTGGGGTAGAGAGAGATGTAGAAAAAGCAACCAAACTATATTTAAAGGCGGCCAGTGGCGGAAGCGGTCTGTCTTCCTATTGCCTTGGTCTAAACGAAGAGCTCGGAGCAAATGGCAAAGTCGATATTTCCCTTGCAATAGTTTGGTACTTAATTGCTTGTGCCCAATCTAACTTTGAAGCAAGAAAAAGAATATTAAGCCTCAGTCCAGGCTTGAGTAAATCAGATTGTGAAAGAATTATTCAAACTCTCAAAGATTTATCTGAGCATGGGTTTACATGGGCTCAAGTGGCACTTGCAGACCAGTATCTAATTGGCGAATTTACTCCTGTTAATTATCAAACTTCATTTGATCTGCATCAATCGGCAGCAAATAAAGGCATTACGTTTTCTAAAGAGCGCCTAGGCACTTTTTTTCTTGAAGGACTTGGTATAGAGAAAAATCTTGAAAATGGAGTGCGCTATTTAACTGAGGCAGCTGAAGAAGGAAATCCAGATGCTCAAGCTAGGTTGGCTTATCTATATCTTAATGGCATTGGGGTGGAAATCGATCAAAAACTAGCATCAGACTTATTCATTTTGTCTGCAGAGCAAGGAAATATGAATGCAATAAACGATCTTGGCAATATGTACGAGAAAGGTATTTATTTCCCCCAAGATTTAGTAAAAGCATTTAATTGCTATCAAATGGCAGCAAACATGGGGTCTAGCATATCGATATTTAATCTTAGTAGGCTGTATGGGGTTGGATTTGACGGGCTCCCCAAAGATGAAGTTAAGGCATTTGAATATTTAAAAAATGCGGCTGATGCTGGCTGTCCTGAGGCTCAGTTGAATATTGGATTGAAGTATTTTTGGGGCAATGAAATTCAAAAAGACATTCAAAAGAGCGTTGAGTATCTCTCACAAGCGGCCGATGCGGGCCAAATTACTGCAATGGGTCATTTGGGCCTCATGTATCAAAAGGGGGATGGAGTTGATTTGAATCCCCTTAAAGGATTTGAACTAATTAAATACGCTGCCGAACACGGCGATTCTGGCAGCTTAAATAATTTAGGGTGGGCATACCTTGAGGGTATCGGCACAGAGCCAAATAAAAATTTAGCATTTAGTAATTTTTTTAAAGCAGCAAATCTTGGGCATACGACTGCACAGGTCAATTTAGCTAATTGTTACGAAAATGGCTGGGGTACGGTAGTAAATTTGCTTGATGCATATAAATGGTTTTCGGTTGCAGTACACCATGGATTTGACGCCAAAAAATCAATAGAAATTTTGTCAGAAAAATTAACATCTCAGCAAATACTAGAGGCAGAGAGATTTGTATCTGAATGGGCTTAGATTAATAGATATTCCAGGGCTTGGAGTAACGGGCGTCTAGTTATTGGACGTTATAACTCTGTAGTGCCTTCGCAAGCTCTTCCTTTACTCTTTTGCGTAGGCTGGCTGGTGCCAACACCGCAACGCCTGATCCGTATTTCAATATATCCATGACAAGCTCAGGATCTTGGTTGTAATCAAACTCCAAAAGGTAATTGCCTTCTTTATCAAAAGAGCCTATCTGTTGCCCATGCCATGTTTCGCTGCTTACCCATCGTGCTTTTTCTGCGTTGAACTTTAGCTTAGCTCTTTGATTGGCTTTGCCCGAAAAGATCCCATAACTTTCTGCAAAGTGTTCATGTAATTGCTTTTCTGAGATTTCATCGGCTTTGGTATTGGTAATGATTGCCTTGCGAATTCCATCGAGAGCAAAACTTCTTAAATCTTTTCTTAAATGACAGTAGGCATCTAAGTACCAGTTATCTCTATAAAAGATTAGACGTTGGGGTGATATTTCTCGCTCAGTTGTTTTATCAGTTCCACGGGCGTAGTAAGTAATTTGTAGTCGCTGTCTCTTTAGTAAGGCGCTTCCAATCTCTTCAAAGTTTTCAATAGGGCTTTTTCTAGCGGCCATGCCAAATACTTTTAGTCTTTTGCGTAGCTCTTTGGCTGGCGTGTTGCTCTGTCCAAGAATCCCGTCAATGATTGAAGTCAGGGGTGCAATGTGAGGTTCAATTAAGCCACCCTTATCTAAGCCTGATAAAAGGTGTTGCATGAGAACTAGTGCAGTAGCTTCTTTTTCCGAGAACCATAAACCAGGTAGTTCAATCTTTTCTCCAATCGTTTGCCTACCAAAACAGTAGCCACCTTTGAAACGGTCATACACGATAGAAGCATTCATCCTGCTGCGAAGATATTCAAGATCTCTTTTGAATGTAGCTTTGGATATTTCTAGCTCGTTTAAGAAATCATCAAGCGGCACGCATTGACGTGCCTGAATCATGTATTTAATTTTGTGAAGCCGCTCTACATCACCCATAGATGCCTCACAAGAGAAGTCTTAATATGACTACGATAAGCGATAAGATAATCAGAACTAATGTCATTAATGTGTGCTGATATGTTGTTGTAATTAAAGCTGATTTAGCCATCCTCACCCAAATATTAATACTAGAAACTAAAAATATCGCCTAAAAAATAATCTTCTCCCACTGACAATCTCAGGCGCTTGGCTTGATGCCATTGCTAAAGTTTCAGGGGTTTGGCTGACAAGGGCATACTTTCTGGCTGCTTTTGATGCCGGCAAGCCCGCA
Organism: Polynucleobacter sp. 39-46-10; assembly: GCF_002282275.1. Classification (NCBI taxonomy): domain Bacteria; kingdom Pseudomonadati; phylum Pseudomonadota; class Betaproteobacteria; order Burkholderiales; family Burkholderiaceae; genus Polynucleobacter; species Polynucleobacter sp. 39-46-10. The sequence continues at coordinate 17,656 of NZ_NCJB01000010.1, forward strand.
ATAATTGCCGCATCAATTGTTGCTTTGACAATAAAAGGCTCTATTCTTGGATTCTTGAGGGAAATTTGTAGCGGTACCAAGATGCTTAGGATGATTGCACTGGAAATCACGGCGCTATCGCTTGGATGGGGTGTAGCCAATACGATTACCCGAGTTGTCAAAGTAATTGGTAACTCCAGTAGGTGCTTGTACTTCGTAAGCTAGGCGATTACCTTTATTGTCGTATACCCCATTGGTGGCATTGAAGTTATTCGGGCTATTGTTGTAGTTATAAGGACTGTTTTGCCAGTTGTAAGAGCTGTTATTAAAGTTATTAGGGCTGTTCTCCCAGTTATAGGCAGAAGCACTAAAAGGAACTGCTTGGGCAAAGCTCTTTTGGGCATATAAAGCTGCTTGGGCAAATAAAAAGATGGTGATTAGGTATTTCATGACTATCTCCTGGGTGAATATGGAGATAAATTACAGTTTGATGGGCTCATAGAGTGAGCTATTGGGATAGTAATGTCGTTTAAAACGACAAAGTTAATGTGTGTGCGTGTGGCGTAAGGCCTGTATATAGAATGGTGAGAGTAGACGCTTAGTACAATAAAAGTTAAGAAGCAATGGAGATCTAGATAATATGGCAAATAAAAGCCTTACAAACGCCAAGCGTGCAAAAAATGACGAGTTTTATACGCAGTATGTAGATATTCAAAAGGAAGTTGAGGCTTATTTAGATTACGATCCAAAGGCGTTCAAAGGCAAGGTTCTCTACTGTAATTGCGATGATCCTTATGAGAGCAATTTTTTTCGATATTTCGTACTCAATTTTAAAAAACTTGGTCTTAAGCAGCTCATAACTACAAGTTACAAACCATCGCCTGTAGCAAATACTCAGTTGGAGCTACTTGGGGGTTATGAAGAGGAGCCAAACTCAAAAGGGCGGCCTAAGGCTACCGCTAATAAATTCATAATTAATAAAGTTCAAGATGTTAATGGCGATGGCGAATTTAATCTTATGGATGTTGCTGAGCAGTTAAAAGCAAATAAGGCAAATGAGTGGACACCGCTAGACGGCGATGGGGACTTTCGTAGTCCTGAATGTGTTGAGCTGCTTAAGCAGGCGGATATCGTAGTGACTAACCCCCCATTCAGCTTATTTCGGGAGTATGTCAAACAACTAATGGACTATAAAAAACAATTCTCAATAATTGGGAATATGAATGCAATTACCTACAAAGAAATTTTCCCCCTTATTAAAGAGGACAAGATTTGGCTTGGTGCAACCGGAAATGGAAACGATATGGTGTTTGCAGTTCCTAACGGCTCAGAAATTAACGAAAGCGACAGGCAAAAAGCCGCTCGTATGGGGTATGTTGGGGACTTTACTCGACTTGGTAATTCATGTTGGTTTACAAATCTTGACCATGGGCGTCGCCATAGGCCGCTGCCCCTAATGACTATGGCGGAGAATTTAAAGTTTAGCCGTCATAAACAAATTAAAGGTAAGAAAAAGTATGACACTTATGATAATTACGATGCAATAGAGGTGCCTTTTACAGACTCTATTCCAAGTGACTACGAGGGTGTTATGGGTGTACCGATTAGTTTTTTAGACAAATATAACCCCGACCAATTTGAGATTCTAGGAGCAACGCAACGCGGCTGCCATGACGCAGTTCCTGACATCAAAAAATATGATGATTATTGGGAGGTTCGTCAAGATGGTAGGCGAACTGGTTCCTCAGGTGGGAAGACAAATGAGAACGCCAATCTAGTCGGAAATGATGGAAAGAAAAACTACTTCATCAATAAAGAGGGGCGAGTTATTCAGTCTGCATACCAAAGAATTTTTATCAGGCACCGTTAAAGGGAAATATGAAAACAACTCTAAGGGTAGATATCACGGCAGGCGATATCTGTGACGGTTTTATTTATAACGAGCTTGAGGGTAAGGGCTTATTTGGGCTCGCTGGCAAACTTACTATTCAGCCTGAATACCAAAGAAACTACATATATGCGGAAGAGGGTGGAAGGCGAGAGGCAGCTGTTATTGAATCTATGCTTAAAGGATATCCATTGGGACTGATTTACTTTAATAAGATTGCTGACAACAAGCTTGAAGTACTAGATGGGCAGCAGCGTATTACGAGCATTGGTAGGTTCATTACAAATAAGTTTGCAATCAAGGACAGTAATGGGATGGAGCAGTACTTTAGCGGATTGGCTCAAGATAAGAAAGAGTTAATTAAAGCTACAAAATTATTAATTTATGAATGCGAGGGGCAGGAAAGCGAAATTAAAGAGTGGTTTAAAACCATTAATATCGCTGGAGTTCCACTTAATGAGCAGGAGTTATTAAACGCTGTTTACTCAGGTAAATTTATTACTCGTGCAAAAGAAGAGTTCAGCAATAGTCAAAACGCTAATATTCAAAAATGGGCTGCTTACATAAAAGGCAGCGTTATTAGGCAGGAGTTTTTGGAGTGCGCACTGGGCTGGGTAAGCAAGGGGAATATCGGTGACTATATGAGTCGCCATCGTAATGACGATAATATTAAGGAGCTATCGACTTACTTTAATACTGTAATTGATTGGGTTTCAACAGTATTTATTGATGTAGAAAGTGAGATGCGAGGAGTTGAGTGGGGCCGGCTTTATGAGACTTATCACAAGTCTTCTTATAACCCCGCGGATATTTCCGATAAGGTAAAAACTCTTTATGGTGATTCATACATCAAGAACCGAAAGGGAGTCTTTGAATTTATTTTAGGCGGCTCAATTGATACAAAACTATTAGAAGTTCGAGTCTTTGATGAAGCCACTAAAAAATCTGTTTATCACTTACAGACAGACGAAGCTAAATCTAAAGATGAATCGAACTGTCCCCATTGTGTAATGGGGCATGATGCCAATAAAAAGAAGATCTGGGCACTTTCAGACATGGACGCTGATCATGTATCTGCTTGGAGTAAGGGTGGTGGCACAAACATAGAAAATTGTCAGATGTTGTGCAAGACTCATAATCGGGCAAAGGGAAATCGCTAGGCGGTCGCCCAAACCCTAATCTGAATTTAAGCTTGTAGGCGTCCCGTAACTAGACGCCCAACTTGCAAAACTTTCGATATCTCTTTCCAGTCAATACAACCCTGAGTTCGCGTAAAACAATCTCATTGTTAAGGGGTGAGCTAACCCTCTTCAAGCGAGCCAATAGTCGTCAATGGCAATGCCGCTTCAAGTTACCCAGTGGGCAATGGCATACAGCCTCTACTGCTACAGAAGATGTATCTCTAGCCGAAACCCAAGCTATCGCCATTTACGAAGCTGTCAAAATCAAAATAGGCTCAGGTTTATCGGCAGTCACTAAAACCTTTAAGCAAGTAGCTTTGGATGAAATTGCCAATATGGCACAAGCCACCCACAACAAGACTGGTAAACGCGCTTATCGTGACTACGCCTTTGCTATTAACAAGTATTTGATTCCATTCTTTGGGCAATATGAAGTTGGCAAGATCACAGTAGAGATGCTGGGTGATTTTGAGAGTTGGCGAATTAGCGAGATGGGCAAGATTCCCATGGCGAGCACTAAGCGTAATCACGCCAGCGCCTATATCCGTGTAATCAACCTAGCTAGAGATCGTGGATATATTGGGCATAACCAGTTAGTGCCGCTATTAGATAGCAAAGGCAAGCGTAGCCTGCCCCGCCCTGCTTTTACTGCCGAAGAAATAAAGGAGTTACTAAGCTATACGGAGACTTGGCAAAAGAGTTCTTATACCGACAGAACGGCCATGATGCGAACACTATGCTCTTTCTATATCGAGTTTTTAGTCAATACAGGTGTTCGTCATGGAACAGAAGCATTGCCTCTGCGCTGGAAGCATTTGCAATGGCACTGGATTGGTAATAAGAAATATTTGAGGATTTGGGTGTCAGGCAAGACGGGCCCACGCTATTTAATCGCTAAGAATAGAGTGATCAAGGTTTTGGAAGGAATTTTGAAGTGGCAAGAGTTGCCGTATTCGGGATTAAATGCGGTGATTGAGGCTAAGGTTGATAGATTGATATTTCGTTTGCCAACGGGTGAACAAATTAGCAATATGGAAAACATCTTTCGCAACTTAATGGTTCGCAGCAATATGCGTTTAGATGGCAGTGGTCAAGCTAGAACGCTGTATAGTCTGCGCCATACTTATGCCACATTTACTCTAGCTAGCGGTGTTGATATACACACATTAGCCAGGCAAATGGGCACCAGTGTTGGCATGATTGAGCGTCATTACAGCAAGCTAACCCCTATGATGAATGCTGAGAAGTTGGCTTAACCCAAAGAAGTAACAACGTTGCCTGTATAGCAAGGTAATAGCGTTACTTCGGCGCCAGCAAGATTAATAAACGGATTGCGTTTTTTAAGCTGTTGACCAAACCAAGCTAGCTTGGCGTTAGCACGGTAAGCCCCTTTAAATTTACGGATACTGTCTGAGCCGTTTACTAATTCAATGATGCCGCTAAAGGTAGCGCCACGATACTTGGCGTTTTTAACTTCAATTGCAAAAACGTCTTGTACACGTTGTAACTTGCTTACCTGAGCTTTGGATGATGTATGAGGAATAGTTTTATTTGATAAGTTTTTCATTTTTAAATCCTTTATTAAATTAATTGATTTCATGGTTGTTCTAGCGTCTAGTTAATAGACGCTAGAGGTATTTCTTTTAATGACTTGTTTTAGACGACTAAGAACTTGAATCGTGGTTTGTTGCTTGTGCTTGGGGTTGGTGGAAGAATTGCGCCCATGCGTGAGAGCAAAAGAATCTCATCAAGCTTGGCGAAATATTTTCGTAAGTCACCAAAGTGCTCGATTTGTTCCAGGTAGTGCAATACTTGCGCATCAGGAAGATTGACCCCTTCTACCCCTAGTAATTTTTGAGCTCTGGGCAATACTTGACGGGCAGTTAACGCTGGGAAAGAAATCTCATCGCAGCGTGAACGCAAGCTTTTATGAACGCTCAATGGATTGTTGGTGGTAATGATCACCATCAACTTATCTGAATGTTTGTCCATAGCAGTCCAAAGTTCGTTGACATTGCACGCTACATTGTCAAATTCATGAAATACCATGAAGTATTTCTTGTGCCCACAAAGATCAGCAACGCTGCATGAGTTTGCGATGTAGCCACCTAAGTCACTTCTTTTGAGGATTGACTCAAAGTCAGTGTCTATTTGTGCATCGCTGCCGCTGATATATTGAGGCAATAAGTCTGCAACACTGGTTTTGCCTGTCCCGTTTGGGCCCCAGAGCAATAAATTACCTTCAAGTTGCCCTGACATGTATGCCTGGATGCGAATTCTGACGGCCTCATTGGGGTAAATCACTTCGCCTAGATTGGTGGGTTTATATTTGTCTGCAGTTTTCACTCTTGACTCCTTATTGGTATTGGTAAGTGGGGTGACAGTGAGTGCCACCCCTTTGATTGCTACTTAGGCTGCTTTTAGTAAGCGTTCTTCGTTTGCTGCAATAGCGCTATTTGCAAGCAAGTCAGAAGCTTCTTTGCTTAAGGCTTTGCTTTCTGCGTTAGCTTCTGCTTTGCTACGGGCCATTCTGATTAAGCAAGCGTTATAGAACGCAGCATTAATGTCAGAGATTGCCCCAACGATGGATAGCATGCCGTCTGGATCTGGCTTGGCTAGGAGCAATGCATATTCCCCACTGACACCTGGCATTGGCAACTTTGCTAATGGCGTTACTGTTGCTTGCTCGATGCTTGCTTTGACTTGCGCTTGTGCTACGGCTAAGTCCGCTTTACGCTGTAGTGCTTCTTCTGAAACAATCATGCGTTTGCGAACTTCTTCAATGCCCCCTTGCTCAACAATCCAGTTGGGCAAATTGGCTGCGGGGATCTCGTAAGAAATTGCTGCTTTGAGCACATAGGTATAACCATGCGCACGCTTACGATCGCTACCAAACACAAAACGCACGAACATAGTGAGTGTTGTGGTGTTACGCTGAACGCGAACCCCTTCTGCAGTCAAGCGAGCAGATAGGTCGTTGCGTAGGGTCTTTTTATCGCTATCGTCAGCATCAACGAATTTGCTTTTGAAGACTTCTAAGCAATTTGCTAACAGGCTATACAAGCCCTCGTTTGCCTTTTTGTAGTCAGTAGATTCCCACTGTTTGCGTTGGCTGACTAGGCCGTCTAACTGAGAAATCAGCGCATTTGCATATGCGAGATTTACCGTTGTTGGTTGAAATGCTAGTTTTGCTGTTGTGATTGCTTGTGCCATATGTCCTCCTGTATAAGAAATGGCGTTAAAAATGCTGCGCTGCGGAATGCAATGCAGCAATCGTGAAACACGGGTTTTGCGAATTACTTCATTTGTTAAAGAGCGGTGATGTGAATCACGATATGAAGGATTAAAACAGTCGTAACACTAAATGGACGTTTATTAAACAAAGTGTTATAAATTACCCATGACAAGCACAAAATCACGGTTTTATAAGGGCCTGCGGGGCTTTACGCGATCAGACGCTGAGGTATTGGCTAACGATGCAGAGGACTCTATCTATCGTTGGTGGTGGGAGTATTTGCGCCTTAGCCCCGTATTTTGGTTTGCAAGAGAGACGGGGCATGCATTGGTTGATGCACAAATGGCCAAGACTTATGAGTTGGCTGGAAATCTCAAAACCAGTAACTTCCGACGGTGGTGGGAAGAAACGGGTGTGAATGTATTTGCCGAAGCAAAACGTCCAGGCAAGGTCATTACATTGGACCTGGAAAATCTAAATGAACATCCTTTTAAAGAAAAGGCTTTTTACTTAGAAATTCCTTTAACTATTCGTAAGGAAACTATTCTCAAGCAAGTTAGAGAAGTCTTGAGTGTGCTGCATGATGGTAGAGACTTAGATGTGACAGCAACAGCGAATGCACCATTTAAGTTACACACAAAAAGGTATCGATTACGTGTGATTGAGCTGGAGTACTGGGTACTTTTATATCGACTACTTTATGAGGATATTAAGGTTTGGCAAATTGGCGATAGATTACAACTGGCGCCACACTTGAAAGTCAGAACTTCGGAAAGAAGAGTTGAAGCTAGAGATAAGAGGTTCAATCAGCTGAACAGCCTAACAGGTCGATATCTATACAAAGCCCGATTTACATTGGCTAATGTAGAGCGCAGATCATTTCCCAATGGCAGCAAAATTATTGCCGCAGATGACTTTATGCCTTTTGGTGAAAAATACCATCAAGATTATTTGGCTGCGATTGGTAAGGTTGATGATGCGCAATCATCATGGAAAATGTGGCTACAAGATGAATACTCAGTATCTTTAAAGTATGAGATTGCAAGGCGAAACAGACTTACAGATCAACTGAAATTACCTGGAAGCAAGACCAGGCAAAAGTTTCCTGACTTTATTGCTGGTAAAACAGACTTACTAGATTAACTCGACTGCGTTTCTCTTCATATCATCGTTTGCATCGAGATACTTCATCGTTACTGCGATGGAGCGATGTCCAGCCAAGCTGGCAAGTATTCGCACGCCAATACCCTTGTTTGCGAGGGAGGTCAAAAATGATCTTCTTCCTGAATGGCTGCTAGCCCCCGAAATTCCCGCAGCGCGATAAACCCAAAAGAACCACTGACATAGACTGTTTGCTGAAAATCCTAGGCGATTGGCGCTATGAAAGAAGGGTAAGTGCGGTAAACGTGCAAAGCGTGTTGTTAGATAGCTTTGTAGTTCTGCTTGTAATTTGGCTGGAATGAATACAGTTCTTGGGTGGCCGCCCTTAGTTTGCGCTCCGCTTAAACGAATTTCATTTTTAATCGTGCCATCTTCATTAACCACATCTGCCATTTTGAGCGAAGCTATTTCGCCCACCCGCATGCCAGACCAAAAACTAGTAAGAATTAATGCACGATCGCGCTGAGCGTATTTTTTTGTTGAGACATAACGCAATACTTGATCAAGTTCTGCAGTGGTAAAAGTTTTTGCTTGAGCCATTTTGTTGTTCCTTATTTAAATAAAAAGCATGCTTAAGTGTGTTTTCTTTTGTGAAAAAGGTCGACCGAAATTTAGGCAAAATAGACCTTCCTAAAATCAATGACTTAAAGAAAACTACACTTTTCTTTGGTGCTTTTTTAAGCATGTATTTAGTCTGTAAAACCGTGGTTCCCATGAAGATCGTGGGATTTAGACGACAGACTGTAAATAACCCCTCAAATCCAGCTTGTATGCGGTTTGCGTAGCGTCCAGCAACTAGACGCTGTGATGTCACAAGATCGTTGTGTATAGGCGTTTTTTGAGGGGTGTAGTTAATGCGTTAAGTTAAATCAACGTTTGCAGCAATAAACACAGGTTTATTTGCGCCCGTTGATTTGCAGTTATGAACATTTAAAGTCCATTCATCAATTGTTTGATTTGAGGGATCATCGATTTTTATGAATAACTCACGTGTACTTGGGGAATACACGCTATAGCCATCTGCTCGCTCTTTTGACTTTGTTAATGGGTCGTAATGAACTAACCAAGAAAAGAGCATGTCGTCTTCTTGAGCAATGCCTGAATTTGTTAATTGACTTGTTGCTTCAATTTGCTTATCCGATTTTGCTTGAGCTTCCCACTCTAGATAAGAAAAGTAATCCACTAGATATTTCTGATTTGGGTTATGTAATTCCACTGATCCATTAAAGACAGCCCGCCTAAATAGACCCTTGCCAAAGGTTGTATTGAATTTTTCATTGATAAAACCTCTAACCGCTATTTCTCTCATATCGTTCTCCTTATTCAAATTGATTGAGTTCTCGCAAAGTTGCCAGTTACCTGTTGTGCTGGTTACTGAGGGGGTAGAGATCAAAAGATCGTTGCAAGGAGTTCAGTTGCAGATCTCAAAAGAGAAGTTGCAGGTGCAGTCGCAAGTCAGAGTTACTCATTTGCCACCCTAGTAACCCCTTTGCAACTAACTCATTACGCGACTACTTTCATTTCTTGCGACCACACTTTGTAACCATGCAACTCGCAAAAGTATTTAGTCCGCACAAAGAAAACCCCTAAATTTCCTGGCAAAAATGAGGTGATTTATGGATAAACGCAAAAAGAGGTCGACCAAACTTAATGATCGAAAACAAACTAACTATGCCCATTAACAAACAAGGAGAAAACAATGAGCGCATTAAGTAACTTAAAACTCGTAGCAGTTAAAAAACCAACCCATATGCCTGCAATCGTGATTCGCAGGAATAAGCTTTCTAGCAAGCTGTGGGAGCAGATCCAGCTAGCTAAGAGCCAAATGGATGGGACGCCCTTTGTCGTGACAAAATTCAAAACTATTAAAGACAAAGAAACAGGTTTACGTAAGCAGGTAGAAATGCCAAAGCGATTAAAGCCTTGGTGGTTCCAATCGGAGCAAGGCAAAGTCTGTGTATCTGTGAAATATGGAAGTTGGACTATTGAGCTTGCAAAAGGCAAGCCAAGCGTTGAAGTTGCTAGTGGCCCTGAGCTAGTTAAAGCACTTGAGTCCATTAAGTCAGCAGTAGAGGCTGGCGAGCTCGATGCTCAAATTGAAACGGCTAGCGCTAGTTTGCGTAGCGGTTTTAAGCGATAGAAGCATAAGCGTCCAGCAACTAGACGCTGGACGCTAAATATCTACATGAAAAAATTTCATGTGGGCGGCAAATGAAGATCACAGAAGTCACAACCCCAACGCCAGAGCAACAGCGAATTAAGGCTATGCAAGCGCAGGTCAAGCGTGCCCAAGAAGCAGTGAAAGCTGAGCGAGCTAGGCAGAAGATTGCTGCAGGGCAGAAACAGCTGGCAGCCTTATAAGGCTATTTATTTTTGAGTAGATCCTTAAGGTCGCTCAGGGCTATTTTGCTTTGTTGTTCCTGAATGCTCCAATAGTCATCGAAAGACATTAAAACGTCGTCACTCTCGTTTTCTTTTAGCTCTTCGGCGACTTCTTCAAGCTCATATTCGCTGACTACTCTGTAGTTATAGGTATCTAGCCTCTCTTCACTACTACAAATGGCACCATCTTTAAAGGCAATATACCTAGCGCCAATAAAGTACTCATTTTCATGCTCGTAGACCATCCCAATGATTACATTTGGATCTAATTTGACGGCATGGCTAAGTATGTAATCTTGAAATTTATAAGGCGGATTGCCACAGGTTTCAAACCGAAGATCATCCTCACCAAATTCTTCGGCTAAGCAAATCCAGTCTGCGCCAATTTCCTCTTCACCAAGTTCTGCTTTATCATTTGCTCTGCCATAGAGCACTTTTCCAACACTTGTGTAGTCGTACAGGGCATCATTTTCCTCATGCTGGCGCTCAAGGCGTTCTTGCATCTCTTTTGCTAGCCAAGTAATTTTTTCGTTACCAATTAATGTAATGAGGTTTTTTACTGCATCGCGCATAACCGAATCCTTTCGGGAGAGGGGTGTTTGGCTAAACTATATCCCAGCCAACCCCCAATAGCACAGAGGATTCCTATATCTCAGCCAGTTGCGCACCGTCCCGCAGGATAAAAACATCCGCACCTACCGTAGAGCCAAGCAAAATCAAGCAGAGTCAGCCACAGTCAGCCCATTTAGCAAGCCCATTCCC
>NZ_NCJB01000245.1:0-3678 GCF_002282275.1 Polynucleobacter sp. 39-46-10
AAGAAGACTGCAAAGAGTGTAGAAGTATCGAATGTCATATGTCGTTTTGCTTTATTCGATTAACGATAAGGCGCATCAGCTGCGCGGTTAGCGGCAATATCTTTTTCATACTTATCGCCTACAGCCAAAAGCATTTCTTTGGTGAAGTACAAATCTCCACGCTTATCTCCGAAATACTCAAAAATATTCGTTTCAACAATAGCGTCTACTGGGCAAGCTTCTTCGCAAAAGCCACAGAAAATACACTTAGTTAAATCAATGTCATATCGGCTGGTGCGACGAGTACCATCATCACGCTCAGCGGTTTCAATCGTAATGGCATAGGCAGGACATACTGCCTCACACAATTTGCAACCAATACAACGCTCTTCCCCATTTTCATAACGGCGCAAAGCATGCAAACCGCGGAAGCGCACAGACTGTGGAGTCTTCTCTTCTGGATATTGAACAGTAATTTTTGGCTTAAAAAGATAGCGACCGGTAATCGACATACCAGTCAAAATATCTTTGAGCATCAAGCTATCGAGGAATTGGGAAATTTTCTTAAACATGATTGATCAACTTATTTCCAAATATTCCATGGAGATACAACCCAGGCGCCAACGACAACCACCCAGAATACGCAGATGGGAATAAAGATCTTCCAACCCAAACGCATGATTTGGTCATAGCGATAGCGCGGCAATGTGGCACGCAACCAAATGACGCAAGACAAGAGGAAGAAGGTTTTAGCAAACAACCAGAAGAAGCCTGGGATATCACGAAGGATTGGCAAATCAACAATTGGTAACCAGCCGCCCAAGAACATCGTTGCAGATAATGCAGCAATCAAGATCATATTGGCATATTCAGCCAAGAAGAACATTGCAAATGCCATGCCTGAATACTCGACCATATGGCCAGCAACAATCTCAGACTCACCCTCAACCACGTCAAATGGATGGCGATTGGTTTCAGCTACACCAGAGATAAAGTAAATCACGAACATTGGGAGCAATGGCAACCAATTCCAAGAAAGGAAGTTCAATCCCATACCAGCAAAATAACCCTGCTCTTGGGAAGCAACGATGCTACTCAGATTCAAAGAACCTGAAGTCAGTAATACGGTGACCAATGCAAAACCCATCGCAATTTCGTAAGAAATCATTTGCGCTGAAGCACGCATTGCGCCAAGGAAAGGATATTTGGAGTTAGATGACCAACCGGCCAAGATTACGCCATAAACACCAATAGATGAGATTGCCATGACGTACAGTAAACCTGCGTTGACATCCGCCAAGACCATTTTTGCTTGGAAGGGGATGACTGCCCATGCAGCAAAAGCTGGCATGATCACCATCACCGGTGCAATGAAATACAACACTTTGCTAGACCGAGTAGGAGAAATAATCTCCTTCATGAGCAACTTCAAAGCGTCAGCAATAGGTTGTAGCAAACCTAATGGACCAACACGGTTTGGTCCGAGTCGGATATGCATCCAGCCGATTAACTTACGTTCCCAAAGAGTCATGTATGCAACGGCGCCAAACATTGGCAACACGATGATCACGATACGTACCAAAGCCCAAACGAGTGGCCATAGTGAGCCAAAGAAGGCCTCACCTTGGGTGGTAACGAGGTTCAAGAAATTATCCATCTCGTCCCTTATGCCTTGCTAACAGTTACAGGACCAAACATTGATCCCAATTTAGCGCTAGCCATAGTGCCCGCAGAAATTCTGACAGCGCCCTGAGCTAAATTCGCCTCCAATGTGGCCGGCAAATCTACGGACTGACTATCTTGAGTCACTCGCACAGCATCGCCCTCTTTCAAGCCCAACTCATTAAAGAGCGCTTGACCTAATCCAACTTGATTGCCGCGCTTAGCATCGCGCGTTAACTGCAGTGCTGATGAACGGCGGACGATTTGGTCGCCGGCGTAAATACCAACATCAGATAAACGCTCTAAACCTGCTGCTACAGCTGCGCTTCCATTAGTCAATCCGCTTGCAGTAGATTGATTTGATAGCTTAGTGCAATAGTTTTCACCAAGCGCTTCACCCAATACCTCTTCAGGCATGTTGTACAGGAAGCCATCTAAATTCAATAAGCCGCCTAAAACACGCAACACTTTCCATGCTGGACGAGAATCACCCAAAGGCTTTACCGCTGGTTGAATTGTTTGCGCACGGCCTTCTGAGTTAATGAAAGTAGAAACCGTCTCTGTGAATGTAGAGATCGGCAGAATGACATCGGCTACCTCAAGGAGGTCAGCACTCTTATATGCACTCAAGGCAATCACTGTATTGGCTTTAGCCAAAGCAGCACGCGCTTGCGTAGGATTAGGCAGGTCAGCGTCTGGCTCGATATTCATCAAGATGACAGCACGACGCTCACCAGAAAGAACTGATTCAACGCCCACACCATTAGCCTTGACTAAGCTAGCACCGACAGCATTACCGCCAATAGGCAAGAAGCCTAAAGTAGCGCCAGTTTGCTCAGCAATGAATTGCGCCAAGACATGTAAGTCAGATGCTTGTGGATGGGCGACTGCAGCAGATCCTAGCAATACTGAAGTAGACGTACCAGACAGCAGGCTATCCGCAATCTTTTGTGCAGTAGCAGAAACTGTTAAGTTAGGCGTGCCTGCTGGAGCAGTTGCAGATTTTGCTTTAGCCACAGCCAAGGCAACTTCACTTAATGTATTGAGCCATGCGCTTGGAGTTGCAGCAATACCAGTAGCAGGAATCAACCAGTCATCACCACCTGCATCAATACGTGAGACTTGCAAGCCACGCTTTGTACCGGCACGTAAACGGGCGGCAATCAATGGCTGCTCTTTACGCAAGAAGCTACCAATTAACAACACGCGATCGAGCTCACTTAATTTGCTAATCGGCATACCCAACCATGGGGCTGAAGCTGCGCCTTTGACGTCAGTTTGACGCAAACGAGTCTCAACTTGATTCGAACCCAAACCGCGAATCATTTTTTGAAGCAAGAACAACTCTTCAGTACTGGAGATTGGGTGCGCTAATGCAGCAACTGCTTGGGGACCACTATCAGATGAAATAGTTTTTAGTGAATGGGCAACATAATCCAGCGCAGATTGCCAATCGGTCTCTAACCACTGACCGCCCTGCTTCACCATTGGGGTAGTTACACGATCAGCGCTGTTCAAGCCTTCGTAGGCGAAGCGATCACGATCACTAATCCAGCATTCATTAATTGCATCATTCTCTAAAGCAACAACGCGCATTACTTTATTAGCTTTTGTTTGAATAGTCGTATTAGCACCCAGACTGTCATGAGGACTAACTGAACGCTTGCGGCCTAATTCCCAAGTACGTGCGGCGTAGCGGAAAGGCTTGCTAGTTAATGCGCCAACAGGACACAGGTCGATCATGTTTCCAGAAAGTTCAGAATCAATAGTCTGACCTGCAAAAGTAGTGATTTCAGAATGCTCACCGCGATTGACCATGCCCAATTCCATGACGCCGGCAACTTCTTGGCCAAAACGTACGCAACGGGTGCAATGAATACAACGTGTCATCTCTTGCATAGAGATAAGAGGACCAACATTCTTGTGGAATACAACACGCTTCTCTTCTTCGTAGCGTGAATTGGATTTACCGTAACCCACTGCTAAATCTTGTAACTGGCACTCACCACCTTGATCGCAAATTGGGCAATCCAATGG
>NZ_NCJB01000246.1:0-3675 GCF_002282275.1 Polynucleobacter sp. 39-46-10
TTGGCCATGAATTACATTAAAAAGCGTAAGGTTGAAGCATGCGATATTGCAAGTGAGCTCTACCAATCCTTAGAGACTTACATGCTCAGTTGCATGGCGAATATGAATCTCTCCGATGCTATTAAAGATTATGTACCACGATTTAGCGATGCCAAAACTGCACCAGAGCGTCAGACTTTTTCTTATCCAGAATTGAAGGTGAGCAAGCCCTCTAAGGGTGAGGTTCAGAGGGTAATTAAGACACCTTTTAAAAAAGTAGAAGATGTTCCGCTGGGGCCAAATTCCATTTTCAGTTTTGGCGACTACCTACAAAAAGCAGAATCAATATAAGGCTCTAAAATATGAAGGCAATGAACTGGAATGCGCTTAGTAAAATACTTGCATCCTTAGCAATCGCAATAGCGCCATGGGTGGTTTCTGTTGCTGCTGATAGTGCTCCAACTAAATCTGACCCTGCTTGGCTAACCGATGCTCGCGCCAGCATCAAATCTAACAATTACGACCAAGCATTGAAGCAGTTGCAGTCAGCCAATGATGTCGATTCTGCGGATTGGAATAACTTGATGGGATACAGCCTTCGCAAAAAGCAGCCACCTGATTTGGTTTCATCTGAAAAGTATTACCAGGCAGCACTCAAGATTGACCCAAGCCATAGGTCTGCATTGGAATATTACGGTGAGTTGCTCTTGATGAAGAAGGATTTGCCTGGGGCTGAGGCTATGTTGGCTAGACTAGATAAGGCCTGCCTATTTGGTTGTGAGGAGTACAGCGACCTAAAGGCAAGTATTGCGAAGTATCAAGGTAAATAGCAATCCTTTATCCTCCCATGCCACTGTGTGGTGATGGGTGCCTGAAACCCCATTCTAGGTTTTAAAAAAGCCCAGCTTTTCCGATCTCGGTAACTTCTTTAATTTAGCCTCTGCCTTGGAGGCTTCAGATCGATCTGGGTGCTCTTGGGTCGCCAAAAGGGTGACTGGTCTACGAGCCCTTGTATAGCGAGCACCTTCCCCTGAATTATGGGCTGCCAAGCGATGTTCTAGGCGGTTGGTAATCCCAGCGTAATAGCTGCCATCTGAGCACTCTAGGAGGTAAACAAGCCAGGTCAAAATGGGGGTAAATTCGCTTAAAAAGAGGTCTAACAGACTTGAAATTATGAAGAATGCCCCTATATTCTATAGATAGATATGTATTAAAAATAGTTGAAGTAGATAGGATTGAAAAATGAGAATAGATAAATTAACTACCAAGTTTCAAGAGGCGCTTAGCGAGGCGCAAAGCCTAGCTTTGGCAAAAGACAATCAATATATCGAGCCAGCCCATTTATTGTTGGCCATGTTGCGTGATTCAGATGGCGGTGCCAAGAGTTTGTTAACCCGCGCAGGCGTCAATGTTCCTGGTCTTGAGAAAGCTACTGAAAAGCTCATTAGTAACCTGCCTGAAGTGCAGGGTACTAGTGGCGAAGTGCAGGTTGGCCGTGATTTAAGTAATTGGCTCAATTTATGTGAAAAAGAAGCTAATAAGCGTAATGATCAATTTATTGCTGGCGAACTCTTCTTGCTAGTAGTGGCAGATGATAAGGGTGAGCTCGGCAAGATTGCTCGTGAGAATGGTTTAAATCGTAAATCGTTAGAGGCGGCTATTGATTTAGTGCGCGGAGGAGAATCAGTGAATAGTGCAGATGCTGAAGGTCAACGTGAGGCCCTAAAGAAATACACCGTCGATTTAACTGAGCGTGCTCGTATGGGCAAGCTCGATCCCGTGATTGGTCGTGATGATGAGATTCGTCGCACCATACAGATCTTGCAACGTCGCGGTAAAAATAATCCGGTGCTGATTGGCGAGCCAGGTGTTGGTAAGACTGCCATCGTAGAGGGTCTTGCCCAACGCATTATTAATGGCGAAGTTCCTGAAACTCTGAAGAATAAGCGCGTCCTCGTGTTGGATATGGCATTGCTATTGGCTGGTGCTAAGTACCGCGGTGAATTCGAAGAACGTCTTAAGGCTGTTCTGAGCGATGTAGCTAAAGACGAAGGTCAAACCATCATCTTTATTGATGAAATTCATACGATGGTTGGCGCTGGTAAAGGTGATGGCGCAATGGATGCCGGAAATATGCTCAAGCCCGCCTTAGCGCGCGGCGAATTGCACTGCATCGGCGCAACCACCTTAGATGAATATCGTAAATACATTGAGAAAGATCCAGCGCTCGAGCGTCGTTTCCAAAAGGTTATGGTGGAAGAGCCTAGCGTTGAGGCGACTATTGCGATCTTGCGTGGTTTGCAGGAGCGCTATGAGCTTCACCATGGCATAGAGATCACCGATCCCGCCATTGTGGCGGCAGCCGAGTTGTCACACCGCTACATTACGGATCGCTTCTTACCGGATAAAGCTATCGATTTGATTGACGAGGCCGGTTCACGTATTCGGATGGAGATTGATTCCAAGCCTGAGGTGATGGATAAGCTGGAGCGTCGCCTCATTCAGCTCAAGATTGAGCGTGAAGCTGTCAAGAAAGAAAAAGATGAAGCATCGCAAAAGCGCCTTGGTCTCATTGAAGATGAAATCAAACGCTTGGGCGCTGAGTATGCTGATCTAGAGGAAATTTGGAAGGCAGAGAAGGGTGCTGTATTAGGCGCCGCTCATCTTAAAGAAGAGATTGAAAAAGTTCGCGCCGATATTGCTAAGCTCCAACGCGATGGTAAGTTGGAGCAGGTCGCTGAATTGCAATATGGCAAATTGCCTGAGCTGGAAGCTAAGCTCAAATCTGCTGCTGCAGCTGAAGCAAAAGGCGATAAAGATGGCGTCGTCAAGAACAAGCTTTTGCGTACGCAAGTAGGCGCAGAAGAAATTGCTGAAGTAGTGTCTCGTGCAACCGGTATACCGGTATCGAAGATGATGCAGGGCGAGCGCGACAAGCTATTGAAGATGGAAGAGCTCCTGCATAAGCGTGTGGTTGGTCAAGAAGAGGCTATTCGTGCGGTATCTGATGCGATTCGTCGCTCCCGCGCTGGTCTTGCTGAAGAGAATCGCCCTTATGGTTCATTCTTATTCTTGGGGCCTACTGGTGTTGGTAAGACTGAGCTCTGCAAAGCTTTAGCTGGCTTCTTATTTGATAGTGAAGATCACCTGATCCGTATCGACATGAGTGAGTTCATGGAGAAGCATAGTGTTGCGCGTTTAATTGGCGCGCCTCCGGGCTATGTGGGTTACGAAGAGGGTGGTTACCTAACCGAACAAGTACGTCGTCATCCGTATAGCGTGATCTTGTTTGATGAGATTGAAAAAGCGCATCCGGATGTCTTTAACGTACTCTTGCAAGTATTGGACGATGGTCGCTTAACCGATGGTCAAGGCCGTACTGTGGACTTTAAGAACACGGTGATTGTGATGACTAGTAATATCGGCTCACATCTGATTCAGTCGATGACAGATAAGAAGCAATCCGAGATTAAAGATGCGGTATTTGAAGAGCTGAAGAATCACTTCCGACCAGAGTTCTTAAATCGTATTGATGAAATCGTGGTATTCCATGGTTTGGATAAAGGCAATATCGCCAATATCGCGAAGATCTTGCTCAAGAACTTGTCAGATCGTTTGGCAAAGGTCGATATGCAGATGGAAGTGAGTGATGCCGCTCTGAGTAAGATTGCAGAGGTCGGTTTTGATCCCGTATTT
>NZ_NCJB01000246.1:3736-5177 GCF_002282275.1 Polynucleobacter sp. 39-46-10
TTTGTATTTGGAGCTAGACCATTGAAGCGTGCGATTCAGCAATATATCGAGAACCCAGTGTCCAAGATGATCTTAGAAGGCAAGTTTGGCCCTAAGGACACAGTTCCTGTAGGTGTCGATAAGAACGGCGATTTCAGCTTTAGCAAGTAATACCGCTGTATTTCAGCAGGAATTTTCCTGTGCCAGTAAACTCGGAACATGACTGACGCCCTAGTAATGAGGCGCGCCAGTGATGTCCGGGTTGTTGGTCTTATTAGCCTGGCTCACGGCAGCTCCCATTTCTTCCATTTAATTTTGCCACCCATGTTCCCATGGTTGAAGGCGGAGTTTGGCTTTAACTATGCAGAGCTAGGTTTGCTCATGACTATCTTTTTTGTGGTCTCCTGCATCGTTCAAGCAGCATCTGGATTTTTAGTTGATCGCATCGGGGCTCGGCCTGTTTTATTTGCTGGAGTGGGTTTACTGGCATTAGCCGCGCTCACATATTCTCAAAGTAATGGCTATGCCATGTTGGTCCTAGGTGCAGTGATTGCCGGTTGCGGTAATGGCATCTTTCATCCGGTCGATTACACGCTGATCAACCACAAAATATCACCTCCGAATTTGCCTTACGCTTATTCCATTCATGGCGTAACAGGGTATATTGGTTGGGCCGCAGCTCCAGCTTTCATGGTGGCAATTGCTAGTGTTGCTGATTGGCGTATCGCCTTTTTATCTGCTGCAGTAGTCGAGGCCCTGATCTTGCTGACTCTGTGGCTGGGTAGGGCGCGCTTAATTGACGACGTCCGCGCAAGACGAGAAGAATCTCAGGCGAGCCATGCCCAAAAGAATCCTGGCGGTGCACCAATGAGTACCTTTGGCTTTCTGAAGCTACCTGTTGTCTGGCTTTGTTGGATTTTCTTTTTCTTCAGTATGGCTGCAACTACCGGCCTGCAATCATTCGCGCCTACAGCCCTTTTTAAAATTTATGAGATAGCGGTAAGCAATGGCAATTACTATCTCACGCTCATGTCTATGGGTGGCGCTGGAGGAATGCTTTTAGGTGGCTATCTGGCTAGCAAATTAAAAGTGCCTGAACGCATTATTACGATTTGCTTCACTGTAAATATAGTCATGGGGCTTTTATTAGCAACAGGCTTGATACCAATCGAGCTAATCGTGATCGCCTTCATTGTCATTGGCTTGGGTCTAGGTATCGCTGCCCCATCACGTGATTTAATGATTCGTTCTGCAACGCCGTCTGGTTCGTCGGGTCGGGTATACGGCATCGTGTATTCGGGGATCGATCTCGGTGCGGCAATGAGCCCACTAATCTTCGGAATCTTCCTAGATATCGGTTTGCCCAAATTGCTTTTTGTGGGCGTAGCTTTTCTGCAGCTCATGATTATCTTGACTGGATTTAAGGTTGCTGCCATCAGCAGTCCAAAAACCACCTAGATAC
>NZ_NCJB01000247.1:0-3659 GCF_002282275.1 Polynucleobacter sp. 39-46-10
TCACGAACTACTGCAAAAGCCTCTGGTGCAATATCATCTAATGACTCGCCCGCAGCCAAACGCGACTTGAACTCAGCAGTTTTTGCTTGCAATGCGGCATCATCCAAAGCTTGCAGGCTAGGCTCGAAAGCACCAACCTTAGCAACCACTTTGCGATACTGTTTAAGAGGCGGTCGTTTCGACTGCCGACCAGGGTTTTAAGAAGACCGATTACCATGGGATATTGAAGTAAATTAAGACCTTGAGTTTATCACCCGCACCCTATTTTTATATGAACTTTGCCCCTAAACCTGTCCGTACTAAAGCCGCCCATGAGTGGCTAGAGTATTTGCGTGACTCTGAAGGTTTGGGCGGAATCCTAGCTAAAACAGAAGATCTGGCCAAACTCAAAATTACGCTCAAAGCTGCTCTGCTTGAAATGGATTTGGATAACTTGGCACCCAAAATTGAGCCTGGATGGCGTTCTGGCGGTCAGGATGAACTGTTTTTGCTAGTCAACGGGGCAAGTGTTGCCACCCGTCTACAGCAAATATTACCTAGCTTAATCAATGAGTTAGCTAAAAAAGGGGTGGTCTGTACTGGCATTAAGGTACGCCTTAAGCCGGCACCACCGACCTGGGAGATTAAACCTCGTGAGGGGCATCAAGCAAGTCAGAAGCCAAGAGGGTTTAACTCTGTAGCAAGGGCTTCTTGGGAATCATTGTTGGACAAGTTGGCACCGGATTCCGATCTGCGGAAGGCGGTTGAACGTCTTCTTCACAGCAAGCCTAAATAGCCTAGAAAAAGAGGGGTTGACTCTCTTTTGAATAAGCTGATGGAGCCTTATTTTCGGCAAAGCTACTGATTTCATAAGCGCTTGGATCCTCCAAAAGCTTGCGTAAAAGCGCATTATTTAAGGCATGTCCTGATTTTTCAGCGACGTAAGATCCTACTATTGGGTGTCCAACTAAATATAGATCGCCAATGGCATCTAGAATTTTGTGACGAACAAATTCGTCTTCGTAACGCAATTCTTCGTTATTCAGGATTCGATGCTCATCGAGCACAATCGCATTATCCAAACTTCCACCCCGTGCTAATCCCATTTCTCGCAATGCTTCAACTTCATGAGCAAAGCCAAAAGTACGGGCACGACCAATCTCACTTCGATAAGCATGTTCTGCAAAATCTACTACAAAGCGCTGACCAGTCTTGTCGACCGCCGGGTGCTTAAAGTCGATGGTGAAATCTAACTTAAACCCAAAGAAAGGCTCTAGGCGCGCGAGCTTATCGCCTTCCTTTACCTCTATAGGTTTTTTAATTACTACAAATTGTCTAGGGGCTTCTTGCTCAGCAATACCAGCCGATTCCATCAGAAATAAGAATGAAGCGGCACTGCCATCCATGATGGGCACTTCTTCACCATCAAGTTCAATCAATAAATTATCAAGCCCTAGGCCTGCACAAGCTGAGAGTAAATGCTCTACCGTGGAGACGCGCACTCCATCCTTTTGAATCACTGATGCTAGACGGGTGTCGCAAACCGCCAGAGCAGTGGCCGGCACAACCGATTGCTCTGGGGTATCTACGCGTACAAACAAGATTCCTGAATTTACCGGTGCAGGCTTAATAGATAAGGTCACCTTACGCCCTGAGTGCAAGCCAATCCCCACAGTTTTAATAGGGGTGGCAATTGTGCGTTGCTTCATCATGGCTTTATCTAAATTCAGGAATAGTTTCTCTTACAGCTTCTTCAAAATGGAAGCTGCATCGCTCACTTCAAACTTACCGGGCGCTTCACGATCCAAAGTTGTTACTACACCATTTTCAACAATCATGGCATAGCGATCTGAACGAACACCCAAGCCGCGAGCAGTCAAATCTAACTCGAGGCCAAGTTTCTTAGTGAACTCAGCACTACCATCACCCAACATGCGGATCTTTTTGCCAACCTTTTGATCCCGGCCCCACGCACCCATAACAAATGGATCGTTTACCGAAATACACCAAATTTCATCAACACCTTTTGCTTTGATTGCATCAAAGTGCTCTACATAGCTAGGAACATGCTTTGCTGAGCAAGTAGGTGTAAATGCACCAGGTAATGCAAAGATCACCACTTTTTTACCAGCGGTCAATTTTTCAACTTCAAATGCATTTGGCCCAATAGCGCAACCTTCACTCGCTTCATCTAAGAACTCATAAAGAGTGGCGTTTGGTAATTTTTGTCCGATTGCGATCATAAAGCCTCCAATAAAATAGTTGTAATGAGTTTGCCAACGCTAGCGCGGGATTCGTCGTCCGGAGGGGCGCCGCGCTGGCATTCTGCAACTACCTATTGTATTAAGCAGTTAATTAATCTGCTTGCTTACGTAAAAAAGCTGGGATTTCATAGTAATCAGCCCCTTTTTCCAACATGGACTTAGCTTGTGGAGAGCTATCAGCACCTAATGTAGGGGCTGGTGTAGCTTCACGAGAACTGCGGAATACCCGTGGCAAATCATATTGACTGTAATCAACACTGCTGGTGGCTGGCTGAGAAGCCATTGAAGGCGCACTACCGGCACCAGTCATTGCCAAACCAGCGCTAGTACTCAGAGCTGAGTCCAAACTTACTTTACTCATTGCTGCTGACGCGCTTGCTGGAGCAAAGCTGTTTAAGTCAGCCATGGTTGGCATTGCATCATGGGTACCAGTGGCCTGCCTCCAAACTACCTCAGGTTGATGTTTTTGACGAGCTTGTGGATTATTCAAGCCTGTTGCCACCACAGTAACGCGTAAGGCATCACCCAAACTCTCGTCATACACGGTACCGAAGATCACGGTAGCGTCATCCGCAGCATAGCCACGAATTGCAGCCATCACTTCACGAGTCTCAGACAATTTGAGTGAACGACTAGCAGTGATGTTGACCAATACGCCACGTGCACCAGATAGATCCACACCTTCAAGCAATGGTGAAGCTACTGCAGCTTCAGCAGCTAAACGTGCACGATCCATGCCAGAAACTGTTGCAGTTCCCATCATCGCCTTGCCTTGCTCGCCCATCACTGTTTTCACATCCTCAAAGTCGACGTTGATCAAACCTTGAACGTTAATGATTTCTGCAATACCCGAAACCGCGTTATGCAATACATCATCAGCGCATGCGAATGCCTTATCAAACTCAGCATCCTCACCCATCACCTCAAAGAGTTTCTCATTGAGAACTACGATCAAAGAATCTACATAAGACTCGAGTTCAGCCGCACCATTTTCAGCAACCTTGAGACGCTTGACACCCTCAAAATCAAATGGCTTGCTGATAACACCAACCGTCAAAATTCCCATCTCTTTAGCAACTTGAGCAACGATTGGAGCTGCGCCAGTACCTGTACCACCACCCATACCAGCAGTGATGAATACCATATGCGCACCTTGCAATGTATCTGCAATACGTGTACGCGCTTCTTCAGCAGAAGCTGCACCGATTTCTGGTTTTGCGCCAGCACCGAGTCCGCTAGAGCCTAGTTGCAAATTCACAGATGCCTCAGAACGCTGTAAAGCGCCAGCATCGGTGTTCATGCAAATAAACTCTACGCCATTAACACCGCGACGAATCATGTGCTGAACTGCATTACCACCTGCACCACCAACTCCAACCACTTTAATAATGGTTTTGCCGGCTGTTTCTTGATCTA
>NZ_NCJB01000248.1:0-3658 GCF_002282275.1 Polynucleobacter sp. 39-46-10
AACGGCAATCAGCAGTGCAACTCCAATGCCATAAATCCATACTGCTGCCATTTCCAGCCATTTTGGTGGGATACGGGAAACTATCCACATGACAACAAAGGACAGTGTTAGATTGCGCAGCTCATCTTCAAAACGAACGGGGGTATTTTGACTGGCGGATAAAAATATAATAAATCCAATTCCTGCTAAGCCAAGTAGAATAAGGCCTAGCTGGCGGTCAAGTCCGCTAAAAATACTCAGAAAAATATTTTTTATTTTTTCTATGGCGCTCTTTTCCATTCAGGAATCTCCTTTGGCCATTTACCTTCAAGATAAAAATCAAGCGCTTTACGTGCAATTGGAGCGGCATGCTGAGCCCCAAAACCAGCATTCTCAACAACCATTGCAATGGCGATTGTTGGTTTTTCAGCGGGAGCAAAAGCAACATACAAAGCATGGTCTCGTAAGAATTCTGCCGTGGAACCATGGTGATATTCTTTCGAGTTCAAGCTAAATACTTGTGCCGTTCCAGTCTTGCCTCCTGCTTGATAAGTTGTACCTTTAAAAACGGAGGCAGAAGTTCCCGAATTATTTACCTCAACCATCGCTTTCTTGATGGTCTCAATATTCTCAGGCACAAGATCAATGCGATAACTTTCTTTTGGGGTCGTGAGAGTGCGATGTCTAGTGAAGGGATCTTCAATTGCCTTAACCAAGTGCGGCTTCATCACAATACCGTTATTTGCGAGATTGGCCATCGCATGCGCCAGCTGCAAAATCGTAAATGCGTTGTAACCCTGGCCAATACCTAAAGAAATTGTTTCTCCTTCGTACCACTTTTGCTGCTCTGGTTTTTTAAAAGTATTTTTCTTCCATTCGGTTGATGGCAATACGCCTTTTGATTCACCCTGTAGGTCGATGCCAGTAATTTGACCAAAGCCAAATGGCTTCAGAAAGTCATGCATCAAGTTGACGCCCATATCACGCGCCAAAAGGTAGTAGTAAGTGTCGCAAGATTCAACAATAGACTTTTGCATGTCTACCAAACCATGACCCCCTTTTTTGTCATCTCGAAAAGTATGATTACCAAATTCAAAATAGCCTGGGTCTGAGATCGTTTGAGTCGGGGTGCGTTTTTTGGTTTCCAAAGCGGCAAGAGCCATAAAGGGTTTGTATGTTGATCCTGGCGGGTAGATCCCTTTAAGTGGGCGGTTGTAGAGTGGCTTTTGTGGGGAGTCATTCAACTCCTTCCAGGTCACTGAATCAATGCCCTCTACAAAATCATTAGGATTAAAGTTGGGCTTTGATACAAAGGCCAATATATCGCCAGTCTCTGGCTCAATTGCCACAAATGCACCGCGGAAATTTCCATAGAGCTGTTCAACCAAATATTGCAGCTTGATATCAACCGATAGCACTACGTTTTTTCCTGGAACCGATGGTGAACTTGCGAGGGTACGTACTGGTTTGCCCCCTGCAGTAATTTCAACCTCATCGTACCCTGGTGTGCCACGTAATACTGTTTCGTAACTTTGCTCTATGCCAATCTTCCCGACATATTGAATCCCTGGTAGAAATGAAGTTTGGAGCGCGTCAGGATCACCGGCTTTGGAATTATCGATTTCAACTTGCATGCGCTCGATATCGCGTTTGGAAGCACGCCCAATATAGCCAATCAGATGCGAGGCTAGTTCGTTGTAAGGGTACTCGCGAAAGCTTCGTGCACGTATTTCAACACCCGGAAAGCGATAGCGATTAGCCATAAATCGCGCTGTTTCGGATTCAGTAAGCATCGATCTCAGGGGAAAGGTGCCCATTTTTCTAGAATCTTCAAGTGAGCGCTTGAAATTCCGACGATCCCTAGGGGAAATCAATACGATTTGGGAGAGCTCATCAATGAGCTCATCAACATTACCTTTTAGCTCTTCAGCATTCACATCCAAAGTCAATGCTGAGTAGTTTCGGCCAATAACAATCCCATTTCGATCGATCAATAGACCGCGATTTGCGGGGGCAGGAACAAGGGCAATACGATTACTTTCTGCTAGCAGAGCATATTTGCCATGGCTTACCAGTTGTAGCCATACCAATCGAGTGATGAGTAGGAGGAAGCAAAAGGTAACAAACAAGGTCGCAATATGAATGCGCTCTTGAAATGAATCGAGGTTTGGTTTTTTAAATGAAACCATGCAGCGCTTTAAAGCGGACGATTGTGGTCAACATCAATAGGTCGACGTTGGGGCGAAAGCAAAATTTGCGTTGCTACAGGCCATAGCAATGTCTCAATCATTGCTTGGACAGCACCAGTTAATGCCCACCAATAGACTTCACCACTCAATAGCCAGTGGGTGATTACGGGGAATAATGAAACTAGTAAGAAAATCGGCAGTAAGTGCATCGCCTGGGTGAGAACATTCAAAACAATGATTCGTCTATGCCAAGAGATCGCAAGGTAGGCGACCAATGAGTAGCTAAAAGCATGCAAGCCCAGCAGATCAGAGTTATGCACATCCATCAAGAGCCCAAGAAAGAATGCGGTGCCCACCCCAATATAGCGATGTTGATGGATATTCCAAAAGACGATACAAATAATGAGCCAGTCGGGAACCCAGCTGTAATTACCAATTGGCAGCAGTGAAAGCAACAGCGCACAAAGTAAGCTGAAATAAATAAAGACTGGATTAACCGGTCGCAGAATATAGCCGCTTTGAAAATCAATCATTGCATGCCTCGCGCACGAGTTTGACGGCGACCTGGAGCGTTAACTATCGGTGCGCCTAATTTATTGCTGCCAGTAGAAGCATTGGCATCCCACTGGGGGTCATAAAGAAGGGCTAAAGCCTGGCGATAGCGATTGACGGGGGCAATTGGCACACAAAAGACATTCGATGAGTTTTTATCAGCATTACGCTCAATGCGACTAATGACTGCAACGGCAAAACCTGGCGGATAAACGCCGTCGATACCTGAGGTAATGAGTACGTCACCTACTTCTAAATCACTGGCCACGGGTAAATAGCGAAGCTCTAAGGGGTTGCCGCGCCCAGCTCCAAATACCGCTGCTCTCAAGCCATTGCGAGCCACCTGTACAGGCACTGCAAAGTCACGATCCTCTAATAAAGAAACCTCGGCAGAATTATTGTAGAGACGCACTACTTGACCCAAGATACCGGAGTCGTTGGCTATTGGACTGCCTTGCTTTATTCCGTCGGCACTTCCCCGATTAATCACAATCCGTTGAGAAATTGGATTGGGTGGATTGAATAAAATTTCCACCGACAATGTTTTATAGGGAACTTGATTTTGTAAGTCGATGAGCTGACGCAAATTTTGATTTTCTATTAAAAGAAATTCAGATTGATTCGCAAGCAGAGAAAGTTCAGCTTGGCGGACTTTCATCTCTTGGTTTTCTTTATCGAGTGTTCCGCGACTAGTGAAATATTCTGATGTCGCTTCATAAACATTGCGCGGCATCATCATCACATACTCTAGTGGGCGCAACAGCCAGTTGACATTGTTGCGAATTGGATCGAGTGCCTTATAGCGAAAATCGATCAACATCAATGCGATGCTGATCGACAAGCAGACAATCAGTTTGACTAAAGCCGGAACGCCTTGTCTGAAAAGAGGAGGAGCGCTATGTTGCAATTCCCTAATCGACGCTTAGGTCAATTACTCT
>NZ_NCJB01000249.1:0-3645 GCF_002282275.1 Polynucleobacter sp. 39-46-10
CAAGGGCTAAATATTTACGAGTCGCGTAATGAGTTGCATTGAGATGCGATTAAGAAATAAGTTGCAGTTGCAGTAAGAGATGCAGTTAGTTGCTGTATTGGGGACAAATGAGTAGCTCTGAACAGCAACTCATGCAACAGCAACTATCTTTTGTCTCTGCTACTCCCTGCATCTCAAGCAACACCGCGACTTCTTTCAACATTCAAGGAGATTAAAAATGAAAGAAATCACAGCCCGCTTATGGGAAAACAAAATGTACGGAACAACCTTCGGCAAAGGTCAATATCGCAAAGCAATTTACAACGGAACATTAGAGATCCCAAGTCCTTATGCCAAGTATTTAGTAGATTTTGAAGAAGTTGAAGCCTGGTTTCACTTTCCAAAGAGCCCAGTGCATGTAGAAATGGCTAATCGCTTAGCCAACCCACCAGTCAATGAAGATGGAGTTTTAATGAGCTGGATATATCGATACGAGAATGCTTCAAAGACCGCCATTGAGGGATATGCGGCCTTAGATATGAACTACAGCAGAATCACCATCCAAATTGATGACTCTGCCTATGGAATCAATGAATACTGGGAATTGCCTATCCGCAGCTGTATTGCCAGAATTCCTGGAAAACCCACGCCTGCACTGATTGCTACAACGCAAACGGAGCTAAATACCCCTCAAAAACCGTCTACAAAAGGCGTATTTGTCGGCGGACATAAGCAAGCACTTGAGAATTTACAAAAGTACGCTATCCAGTGATTTGAGGTGTTAGCTAAGGTCGTCGCCTAAAGACGACAGATCTTAGTAAATATTGCTAAATACTTATAAGCAAATACGGGTTAAGAAAATAACTATATTCTTAACCCGAACTTGTAAGTCATTGATTCTTGGAGATCTTTTTGTCCTGTTAAGTGACGCTTAGCAAACAAACTGAGGTCGACCTTTCCTGCTTAAGGAAACATACTTAAAACGCACATTTTATTTATGACAGGAAAACCAAATGGCACAAGCAAAAACCTTATCTCAAGCAGAACTTGATCAAGTTCTTAATTACGTCAGTACCAAAAAATACGCTTTGCGTGATCGCGCAATCATCCTCACCAGCTTTCTCGGAGGGCTTCGCGTTGCGGAGATCGCATCTTTAACCATGGGGGACGTAGTGAACCCCGATGGCACCATTAAGAATGAAATTCGTTTATCGGCCGCGCAAACTAAAGGCAAATATCCCAGAACCGTCTTTGTTTCCCAACGTTTGCAGGTGGAATTGGCTAATTACCTCACCACAAGGCATGCTAAAGGCGCTGATATTCCCTTTTTTCATACCGATCATCGCTTACGTTTTAGTCCTAATGGCTTATGCGTGTGGTTTCATCAGCTTTATAAGAATGTAGGCATTAGCGGTGGGAGCAGCCACTCGGGCAGAAAGTTTTTCATTACAACTTTGGCTAATAAAGGCATTGGCGTTCGAATCTTAGCCTCTTTAGCTGGTCACAGATCGATTGCTGTAACGCAAAGATACATTGATGTAAATGATGAACAAAAGAGAAATGCCGTTGAACTGATCTAAGTGAGTTCGAGCCAAGGGCTTTGCCCAGGATTGGGTCATGGTGAAACATCAGTCCGATTGTATAAAAATCATGCTATAATGCAATCATGCAGCATGAATATAGGAGAATGCCATGGGCGCAGTCATAGATCACCAGGTTATTAAGTCGATTGGATCAAGCGGGCAAATTTCGCTTGGTAAAGAGCATGCAGGACGTCAAGTACTGGTAGAAACGCCTGAGCCAGGGGTTTGGGTAATTCGTACAGCCACGGTTATTCCTGATAATGAACGTTGGATGCATACGCCTGTCGTTAAAAAGGACTTATCGGCCGCTCTAGCTTGGGCACAAAAAACCCCGGCAAAAGCGACTGATCTTTCTAAATTAAAAATGGCTAAAGCGCATGGCACGAAACGTAAAGCCTGAGCCATTAGTTGAGCTTGATCTCAATAGCCCGATCTTTCAATCGGCTTGGGAGACATTGGAGTTAGTCGAACAAGAGAAGGCCTTTGCTACTTTTGAGAAAATCACGCAACTGAGCTGGAACCAGGTTTACCGTGATAAAGGTCTCAAATGGGAAAAGATTCATAGTGTCCCCGCCCCAAAGGGTATCGATGCGCTCTACTCCTTTCGGGTTAGCAAATCAATTCGGGGAATTGGCTTTAGAGAGGATCATTTTCTTAGAGTGTTATTAATTGAGCCAGACCACGATGCTGCCTACGGAAAAAAGTAAGCAGCTAAGCAGCTATTAGACCCTAATCAACCAGCCCATCACCCGGCTGGTTTTTTTATTTTTAGAGCGAAGTAGTTGCCTAAGATTAATAGTAAATTGAAATCACTTCACTGAAAATTTTCACAATAATTTCACATTTAATTTTTGCATGGAATTTTCAAACGAAGTTTTTTGGTGATTTTTTCTCACAAATAAAATCGCCTGCTAAGCCCCTGTTCATGGAGCTTTGATTTTTCCTATTTTTTGGTCAAGGAAATAAAACAACGCTGTGATTTGTTCGAAAAATCTCAAAAATATACAGTGACTCCATCAACACAAAAAGTTTCATCAGCACTTTCGCTAAAACCGTGTTGGTATTTTTAAAACTTGAAGGAGCAACACCATGAGAATCACAGCAAATCAAAAGCAAGAAATCGCTAACGCCACTTTGGTAAAACTAGATGCATTAGCAAACCGTCGTCAAGTCTGGCAACGGGACTTTTACGATAAATCCAATAAGGCGCTTTACGCCCTTCTCTCGGATTGCCTTGGTATGTATTACGAAATTAAAGGCAGCTCTGCTGAGAAAGTCGTTTTAGAAGGTATTAAAGCCAATCTAGAAGGACGTGGCATTAAGGTACAAACCAGCACCCCAGTACTGACCTTGATCGTAAAGTACGTATTTAATGCTGAGCGCCGCCGCGCTTCTGCTTATTCCCGTGCATTACGAGTAGCAGCTAAAGAGTCGATTTCAGTGGGTAATTTCGCTGAATGGGTAATCAAGGTAGGCGGTATTGAAGAAGTAGCCAGTACTAAGGGCATTACCGATGAGACCATTAAAAAGCGTAGTCAGCTTGATAATAAGGTTGCCGAGGTTAAGCAATTATTAGTTAACCAACTACAACACCCGTTGAGTTTGGTGCCAAAAACTGCCTTAGCGCATCCAGCTGATTCTGCTGAATACACGCTCTTAATTGGCAAGATGCTAGCTAGTGGTCAAACGCAGGTTTTAAGCGTAGTGCCAGGCTCTACTACTGCCATGATCGAGCAAGCCATACGTAAGATTGCTCAAGAACTACTGAATAAGGTTGATGAGCATATCAAAGC
The DNA here is from genome assembly GCF_002282275.1 of Polynucleobacter sp. 39-46-10. Classification (NCBI taxonomy): domain Bacteria; kingdom Pseudomonadati; phylum Pseudomonadota; class Betaproteobacteria; order Burkholderiales; family Burkholderiaceae; genus Polynucleobacter; species Polynucleobacter sp. 39-46-10. Next base: position 3,356 of record NZ_NCJB01000249.1, read on the forward strand.
CCAAGCAGAGCTTGCAGCACAAGCGGCAATTACTGAAGCGGCTAACCAAGCCTACTTCAAAGAGATGGCTTAAGCCTTTGCAAGTCTTGACAGGGGTGCGGTACCTATCACCTCACCCCTGCTTTTACCCAAATTAGAAAGGAATTACCATGAGCTTCGCACTCAAATACGCACCCACCTGTCTAGATGACGTAGTTATTGGCAGTCAAACCCTTAAAAATAGGCTATCTGACTACATCAATGATCGGGACTTAAAACCCCTCATCCTTCACGGCGGGGTTGGTACTGGC
>NZ_NCJB01000250.1:0-3640 GCF_002282275.1 Polynucleobacter sp. 39-46-10
TAACTTTGAGGTATTCGCTGTTAAAGATAGCAGTATTAATGCGTTTGCATTGCCTGGTGGATTTATTGGTTTTCATACGGGCTTGTTGGTGAGTGCTGAAACAGATTCAGAGGTAGCCTCAGTGATGGGGCACGAGACCGGCCACGTTTTACAGCGCCATCTAGCGCGTCAAATGGATAAGCAAACTACCAACACGATGATTGCCCTTGCTGGCATCTTGTTGGGCGCCTTAGCTGCCTCACGTAATCCAGGCGCTGCTTCTGGATTGATGCAGGGTGGCCAGGCGGTGGCAGTGAATAATCAACTCTCCTACTCTAGAGATGCTGAGCGCGAGGCTGATCGTATTGGCTTTCAGATTCTGGCGGCAAGCGGTTACGACGTGAATGGTGCTCCGGGATTCTTCCAGCGATTACAAAAAGCTACGGGCATTATGGATAGCGGCGTTCCATCCTATGTTCGCACTCACCCATTAACTACCGATCGTATTGCAGATATGCAAGATCGGGCTCGTAATATCACCAGCCGAAATGTGCCCACTGCGGTCGAGTTTTATTTCATCAAAGCGCGTGCTCGTATCGAGCAGTCTGGAAGCTCTAGTCAAATGTATGACTTAAGAAACACCTTTGATAGTTTGAGTAAGCAGTCTTCTCCAGGCAAACAGATGGAAGGTTTTTATGGGCTAGCGCTCGTTGCTCAAAAGCAAGGTAAGTTTGATCAGGCTGCAGGCTATTTGCAGCAAGCACGCAATCTAGCTAATAGCGCAAGTGCACCGGGGTCTCCCATACTGAGGCAGAGCCTCTCCCTAGACATTACTACCTCTGAATTAGCATTAGCTAGAGGCAAAAGCGATGAGGCATTGCAAATTGCTCAAGGGACTTTGAAGGCCTTTCCACAATCCTATGCTGCTGGCGCAGCGATGATGAATGCTTACCTGAAACTAGGCCGTACCAACGACGCCATTACGTGGTTAAAGGCGCGCACTAGGTTACAACCTAATGAGGTAGTTTGGTGGACCATGCTATCGAATGCCTATGATCAGGCAAAGAATGTACCAATGCGCCATTACGCTCTTGGAGAAAAGTATGCGCTAGAAGGTGCTTGGCCATCCGCCATTGAGCAACTCAAGATTGCTAGATCTTCTGGTGGCGCTGACTTTTATCAGGCTTCTAGTATTGATGCACGTCTACGCGAAATGCAAAAGGAATATCAAGAAGAGTTGAAGGAGCAGGGCAAAAATATGCCCAGCTAATTAATTGCTAGGTGCTTTGATGAAGTGAAAGCGCTCACCCAGTTCCTTTGAATGAATGGGTTCGATCGGTAAACTTCTGCCATTCCACTGCCAAGAGCCTCTGTAGCTACAGGCATCTTCCTGAACTTGAGATTGCTCTGAGAAGAGATCTAAATCATGATCATGTAATAGCGCAACTGATAAAAATTCTGTTTTGGTGAACGCAGTGGCATTGATTTGATCGGAGCTTGATTGTGGGATCAGGCCAGTGATGTAGATATTGCCTTTTTCATCACTCAGAGCGCCATGCGGTTTTATTTCTGTAGCGCACTGGGTTAATAACTGAGGACCACTTTCGGTGGGAATGATTCTGGCAATCCATGGCGTGGCATCTAGCGTGATGAAAACCCGTTGTGGCCCATTTTGGAAAAAATATCTACCCAAGGAATCGCATGCGTAATTTCTGGAGATAAATTCATTGAGGGCTAGGTGCTGAATGACACTTCCAGCCAATTGATTGGCTTGTGCAAATTCATCACGCATGCGCCATTGACCTCGACGATCCAGAGCTAACCATCCAAAGCAGTGTGGAACATTAGGCCACTTAATAAGAGATCGAAGTACTTGCTCATCCATAAAGCGGCAATCTTTGAGCCATCACGAATTAGTGCAGTCCGTGCGGAGTAGATGGGGCATCAAAAGTATCTTCAGTTGAATGGCTTGCATGCAGGTGGGCAATGCGCCAGCCCTGACTATCCTGCAGTAAGACCAAAGTGATGTTGAGGAAGAACTCCGCTTCAATTTGATCGGCACGCAGATGCACGGCTTCAGTAGTGTCGTAGACCGCAGCACCTAAAACAGAATGGTTAATACAGGCAATCGGCTCTAAAAAGAGAGCTTGCTTTGCCAGCAGGCGCTCTAAACCTTCCCGAATTTCTGCATGTCCACTTAAGCGTTGCCCCTCTGGGAGCACGCAAGTAATTGAGTCGTCATCTAGCCAGATTGCCAAGGCGCCTTTGACATCACGATGCTTTAAGGCGTCACGCCAGGCATCCACCACTTCATCGGCATTATGAAAAAGTCTGGCAAGTTTAGTCATGGCTTACTTTCTGGTGATGTATATCGCGACAAAATTAGTGGAGTGATTGAACGGCGCTCAATACAGTCGTAGGCAAAATATCTTTTAAGCATTTGAGATGCCCAAGTGGGCATTCTCTTTTGTGGCAGGGGCTACATGGCAAGTTAAGCCAGATGACTTTTGCCTTATCAGATAGTGGTGGCGTATGGCGAGGATCGCTTGATCCAAAGATCGCTACTTGCGGAACTTTTAATGCTGCGCCGATATGCATTAAGCCAGAGTCGTTGCTGACCAGTGCTTTACTCATACCAATGAGTGCAATCGCTTCATCAAGTGAAGTCTCGCCACACCAGTTCTGAATTTGAGAGGTATTTGTTACTTGAGAAATAATTTCCTTACCGAATTCATGATCACCCTTGCTGCCTAACAGAATGACATGCGCATTGGACTCATGGGTAATCAGTTGCTCTGCGAGAGTGGCGAAGTGCTCGGTAGGCCAGCGTTTTGTTGCTCCAAACTCTGCGCCTGGACAAAACACATAGATAGATTTTTCATTTATCCCTGCTATTTGCAACTTAGCGCTGACAGACTTTGTGGCTGCGAGTGAGATGTTGAGTTTAGGATCTGCTGATTGATTGATATCAATCTCTTGTGATGACTGTATTACATTGCTAAGAGCAAGGTAATGATTCGCCATCGGGGGGCGATTGGTCTTGCTCGGATTATCCAAAGCGAAATTGATGAGTCCAAAGCGCATCTCTCCACGATAAGCAATTCGAAGTGGAATATTGGCGAGCCAAGGAATTAAGGCGGACTTGAGACTGTTGGGAAGAACAAAGCAGGCATCGTATTGATTTAATTCCAGTTGCCTTGCTAGCTGCTTGCGTAGACCCCACTGCAATTGCTTATGCTCTAGGCGCGCCTCTATGACTTGATGCACTTCAGCGCAGGCGCGATAGATGGGCGCAACCCAGGGGCTTGCTAAAACATCAATCTGTGACTGCGGGTAACTTGCTTTGAGATTCGCCAGCAGAGGCTGGGACATTACGGCATCACCAATCCAATTGGGAGCGATGATCAGAATACGATTCATATGAGGTATCCCGAGACAGCACCCCAATTAGGGGTGCTGATGGACTTAATGTCCGTGGGGTTCGGTACCTGGAATGAGTTTGTACTCAGTGCCGCAATAAGGGCACTTTGCCTCACCCGTTTTAGCCACATCCAGAAATACGCGTGGATGTGAATTCCAGCTAGGAGTTTTATTGGTTGGGCAATGTAAAGGCAAATCGGTATTGCCATTCACCATCACAACTTGAGCTTCACTCATTCTC
>NZ_NCJB01000251.1:0-3626 GCF_002282275.1 Polynucleobacter sp. 39-46-10
TTCAGGGCTGGACCATCGTGGATTGCGGTATTGCGAATGATGAGACGAAAGCAGCTTGGGATGAGATCTTTGCCACGCAGCTAGAAGGCTTGCCTGTACTGAGAGTCATCGTGACCCATATGCATCCAGACCACGTTGGACTCTCTCAATGGCTATGTGAAAAATGGAATGCACCGCTTTGGATTTCAATGACGGATTATTTAACCGCGCAATGGTTGAGTCATAAAGAGGGTGGTGCTGCAGTTGGTGCACGTGCAGGCGGTGGTGGGTCTGCAGATCATTTTCAGAAGCATGGATTAGTTGCCCCAGAAGATTTAGAAAAAATTCGGGCTCGATCAAACTATTACAGCAATATGGTTCCGGGTGTGCCTCGGCAATATCGTCGCATCATTGACGGTGAGATGATTTTGATTGGTGGACATGAGTGGCAAGTCATTATGGGTTTTGGTCATGCGCCTGAGCATGCCTCACTATTTTGTAAGGACCTTGGCGTATTAATCTCTGGAGATATGTTGTTGCCACGAATCTCTACAAATGTCAGCGTCTACGATGCTGATCCGGATGCGGATCCTTTAGGCTTGTATCTCAGTTCTTTAGATCGATATCTGCCATTGCCAGACAACACTCTTGTGTTGCCATCTCATGGCAAACCATTTACGGGAATGAAGCCGCGAATTGATCAGTTGAAACTGCACCACGATGAGCGCTTGGCAGAAACGCTTGGAGCATGTAAAAAACCGGCAACTGCTCGGGAGATCGTGCCGGTTTTATTTAGGCGCGAATTAGATATTCACCAAATGACATTTGCCATGGGTGAGGCTATTGCTCATCTGAATTACCTACTTCGTCGAGGAAAGTTGAGTCGCCAGCTTTGCGACGATCGCGTGTTGCGGTTTTGCGTGGTTTAGCAGCCTTTGTTCCTGAGTCTTCAGTGGCTCCACCCGTAGCGGCAGCTGCAGTTGCTGAAACGGCATCCCCGAATGATTTGAGGGCCATCATGGTGGCATGTTGAACCTCTAGACCCTGAATAGTGGACTTCAAGACGTTGAGATTGAGGTTTAGCCAGTTTTCAACGCTTTTCAGGTCTTTGATGCGCTTTTCTAGCTCATCGGTATCTAGCCCTGGAAATGCTGAGCCAAACCCCCCGGCAGCCTTAGAGGCATCTGTAGTGAAGGGGAATTGTCCTGGCGTCTGCCCACCAGCTGCTTGTCCCCACATGGTTTTCATCATTTCAAGGCTTTGATTGAATTCAGGGATAGTGCCAAACATAGGGTGTGCTCCAGGTCAGATAAAAGTGGCTTATTACCAATACAATAAGGGATTCTAGAGATTAATCCCGGTTAAGCAATGCAATCTAATGGTTTATCCCAGCCTTACACCCGCGGTCAGGCACTTCCCGAGCTGTTGAAGCAGCGCATTCTGATTTTGGATGGCGCTATGGGTACCATGATTCAGCAATACAAGCTCAATGAAGCCGATTATCGTGGATTGCCAGCTAACCAGCGCTTTGAGGCTCATCCCGGCGATATCAAGGGTAATAACGAACTCTTAGTTCTGACTCAGCCCCAGATCATTAGCAAGATTCATGAGCAATATTTAGATGCGGGCGCCGACATTATTGAGACCAATACTTTTGGCGCCACCTCTGTTGCACAAGAAGATTACAAGATGGCTGGTTTGGCACGCGAGATGAATGTGATCTCTGCCCAATTAGCGCGCGCTGCATGTGAAAAATACTCTACACCAGATAAGCCACGTTTTGCAGCTGGAGCAATTGGACCTACCCCAAAGACAGCAAGCATTTCTCCAGATGTAAACGATCCTGGGGCACGTAATGTGACATTTGATGCATTGCGGGCTTCTTATCGCGAACAGATTGAAGGCCTCTTTGAAGGTGGCGTTGATTTATTTCTAGTTGAGACTATTTTCGACACCCTGAATGCAAAAGCTGCTTTGTTTGCATTGGATGAATTCTTTGAAGAGACTGGCGAGCGTTTGCCGGTGATGATTTCGGGGACAGTGACTGATGCTTCTGGTCGTATTTTGTCTGGACAAACGGTTGAAGCTTTCTGGAATAGTCTGCGTCACATCAAGCCCTTGACCTTTGGTTTGAACTGCGCTTTAGGTGCAGCGCTCATGCGTCCTTATATTGCTGAGCTTGCTCGTATTTGTGACGCTGCTGTATCTTGCTATCCCAATGCCGGCCTCCCCAATCCAATGAGTGATACAGGTTTTGATGAGACCCCAGAAATTACCTCTAGCCTAGTTGATGGCTTTGCAAAAGATGGCTTAGTCAATCTCGTAGGCGGTTGCTGTGGAACGACGCCAGATCATATTCGTGCAATTGCTAATGCGGTTGCTAAGCGCAAGCCACGTGCCTTCTACCGTGAGAGCGCGGAGGTGTCAGCATGACTAAGGCTGTGAAAGTAATGCCGGCGATGAAGCTTTCAGGCCTAGAGCCTTTCAATGTCACGCCAGAAGTTGGTTTTGTAAATATTGGTGAGCGCACTAACGTTACGGGCTCTAAAGCATTTGCACGCATGATTTTGAATAATCAATTTGATGAAGCCTTAGTAGTTGCAAGACAGCAAGTTGAGAATGGTGCTCAAGTGATTGACATCAATATGGATGAAGCGATGTTGGATTCAGAGGCAGCGATGACGCGCTTCTTGAATTTGATCGCCTCAGAACCAGATATTGCTCGTGTACCGATCATGATTGACTCTTCCAAGTGGAGCGTGATCGAAGCTGGCCTGAAATGCATTCAAGGTAAGCCGATTGTTAACTCGATCTCACTCAAAGAGGGTGAAGAGTCTTTCAGAAAACAAGCACGCTTGATTCGTCGTTATGGAGCAGCATCTGTAGTAATGGCTTTTGATGAAGTGGGTCAGGCAGATACTTTTAAGCGCAAAACAGAAATTTGCCAGCGCTGCTATCAAATTCTTGTTAAGGAGATTGGGTTTCCTGCAGAAGATATTATTTTTGATCCGAATATCTTTGCCATTGCGACTGGTATTGAAGAGCATGACAACTATGCAGTAGATTTCATCAATGCGACCCGCTGGATCAAGGAAAATCTGCCGGGCGCGAAGGTCAGTGGTGGCGTCTCTAATGTTAGCTTCTCGTTCCGCGGTAACGATCGTGTACGTGAAGCCATTCACACTGTGTTCCTGTATCACGCTATTCAGGCGGGTATGGACATGGGTATCGTCAATGCAGGCCAGCTTGGCGTTTATGCAGACTTAGATTCTGAATTGCGTGAGCGCGTTGAAGATGTTGTGCTCAATCGTTTTAAAGAAAAAGACGGTAAGACTCCAACGGAGCGCTTGCTGGATATTGCTGATCAATTTAAGGGCGGTGGCGCGAAGCAAGTTGAGAACTTGGTATGGCGTGAAGCCCCGGTGCGTGAGCGTTTAACCCATGCTTTGGTGCATGGCATCACTACCTTTATTGAAGAAGATACTGAAGAGCTGCGTGCCCAAATTATGGGTGCAGGTGGCCGTCCAATTGAGGTCATTGAAGGCCCTTTGATGGATGGAATGAATGTCGTCGGCGATTTGTTTGGTGCCGGCAAGATGTTCTTGCCTCAAGTGGTTAAGAGTGCGCGCGTGATGAAGCAAGCAGTG
>NZ_NCJB01000252.1:0-3618 GCF_002282275.1 Polynucleobacter sp. 39-46-10
GCAAAAAATCAGATGGATGCAGAACAAACAAAGCTGTCTGGCTGCACCTTTACAATATTATTACCCCTAGAGTCTCCGGGCTCAATGGTAAGTAGTTAATTTATGTATTTTTAGATTTATCTGTGAGAACTAATATGAATATCAGTGCAGCTACCAAACCCAACCAAGCTGAAGTGGTTTATGTTGTAGATGACGATGAGGCAGTTCGTGACTCCCTCACCTGGCTACTAGAAAGCAATGGGTATGTTGTACGCTGCCATGCAAGCGCTGAGCGATTCTTGCAGTCGCTTCAAAGCACTGATAGATCTACGATCTCTTGCGCCATTTTAGATGTTCGAATGTCAGGCATGTCAGGCCTTGAATTACAAGAACGTTTGATAAGCGAAAATCTACCAATGCCAGTTGCATTTATCACTGGTCATGGCGATGTATCAATGGCAGTTTCAACAATGAAACGTGGCGCAGTTGATTTTATTGAAAAGCCTTTTAAAGAAAACGACCTCTGCGGTTTGGTAGATCGTATGCTTGCAAAAGCACGCGTTGATTATTCTCAGGCAAGCCAACGCAAAATCACTCAGAGCCTCTTAAGTAAACTTACTGGGCGTGAGCGCCAAGTTCTCGAACGTATTGTGGCTGGCCGCTTGAACAAACAGATTGCAGATGACCTTAGCATCTCTATTAAAACTGTTGAGGCACACCGTGCCAATATTATGGAAAAGCTCAATGTAAATACTGTTGCTGACTTACTCCGCTTAGCGCTATCAGACCCACAACCTAACTAACTTCTTATGCCTGCACAGCTACTCGACGGCGTTGCCTTATCCAAAAAACTTCGTACTGAAATTGCTGCCCGTGGCGCAATCGTCACTGCCAAAGGCGTTAGACCAGGCCTAGCAGTCATTGTTGTTGGAGAGAACCCAGCAAGCCAGGTTTATGTCCGCAATAAAGTAAAGGCTTGTGAAGATGTCGGCTTTCATTCTGTGCTTGAGCGATATTCAGCTGATTTGGGTGAGGAAGAATTACTAGCTCGTATTGCCACCCTCAACGCTGACCCTTCCATTCATGGAATCTTGGTTCAACTTCCCTTGCCAGAACACATTGCAGCGGAACGTGTTCTTGAAGCTATTGCCCCAGAAAAAGATGTGGATGGTTTTCACGTAGCGAATGCTGGCGCCTTAATGGTGGGCCAACCTGAATTCAAGCCATGTACGCCGTACGGCTGCATGAAGATTCTTGAAAGTATTGAATACCCCATCCGGGGTGCACGTGCAGTGATCGTGGGCGCCTCCAATATCGTTGGCAAGCCGATGGCAATGCTCTTGCTCCAAGCGGGAGCTACAGTCACGATTTGCAATAGCAAAACGCGTGACCTGGCGCATCACACTAAAGATGCTGACATCTTGGTAGTTGCTACCGGCAAACCCAAAATGATTACTGGCGATATGGTAAAAAATGGCGCTGTTGTAATCGATGTAGGTATCAATCGCATGCCTGATGGCAAGCTTTGTGGTGATGTCGATTTTGATGCAGCCCAGTACGTTGCTGGCTGGATCACGCCTGTACCTGGTGGCGTCGGCCCAATGACGATCACCATGCTACTCATGAACACCTTAGAAGCGGCAGAAAAGGCAGCAAAACACTAAGGAATTGATTGAGACTTTTGGCAAAATTGCTCTCAGTCCATTAAGCTAGAGGGATGACTACATCTACCCCTCTACAAGCTTCTACTGTGCTACAACAGAATCCACTTATTTCATTCGGTCGCGGTATTTGCGACTACTCTCAGGTCAAGTCTTCTGACATTCAACCTGCGATAGATTTTCTGCTGGCACAGGCGGAAAAAGCAGTAGCTCTAGCAATCGACCCAAAGACTCCTGCAAGTTGGAACGAACTTCTTGAGCCTCTCGAAGATGCTACCGAATCCCTCAGCAGATCTTGGGGGGTAATTTCGCACCTCAATAGTGTTGCAGACACCCCAGAACTGAGAGCAGCTTATGGTGAGATGATCCCCAAGGTGACTGCATTCTTCTCCAGCCTAGGTCAAAACCTAGCGCTTTACCAAAGATTCAAAGAGCTTAGTCAAAGTGCTGACTATGCCAATTTGAGTGCTTCACAGAGAAAAGTGATTGAAAATTCTTTAAGGGATTTTCGTCTTGGTGGCGCCGAACTCAGTGATGCTGATAAGCCTCGCTTTTCTCAAATTCAGGATGAACAAGCATTATTAGGAAAAGCATTTTCTGACCATGTTTTAGATGCGACTGATAGCTTTGTCCATGTCATTACCGACAAATCTGAGTTAGCTGGATTGCCTGAAGATACTATTGCTGCAGCAGCAGATACTGCCCAGCAAAAGGGTCTGCAAGGTTGGGCTTTTACCCTCCACTTCCCCTCTTACTACCCAGTCATGCAGTATTCAGAGAATCGCGCACTCCGTCGCTTGATGTATGAAGCTTACGTCACTCGAGCCTCGGAATTAGCACCCCAATTTTCAAAGGGGAAGCTAGATTGGGATAACACTGCAAATATGTTGGAGCAACTCAAATTGCGTGATGAAGAAGCACGCATGCTGGGATTTGAAAACTATGCTGCCCTGAGTTTAGCCCCCAAAATGGCTAGCAGTGTCAGTGAGGTAGATACTTTCCTAACTACCTTTGCACATAAAGCAAAACCATTTGCACAGAAAGATTGGCAAGAGCTTTCTGAGTTTGCGAAAACTGAATTGACTATTGATGGATTAGAGCCATGGGATATTGCTTTTGCCTCAGAAAGACTTAAACAAGAGCGCTACTCATTCTCTGAGAATGAGCTGAAGCAATACTTCCCGCTGCCCAAAGTGCTAGATGGGCTCTTTCAAGTAATCCAGACTTTGTTTGGCGTGAATATTGAGAGCGCCAATCTACCAACATGGCATTCGGATGTTCAGTCCTTCTCGGTTAAGAATACTGAAGACAAGGTTGTAGCCTACTTCTACCTTGACCCATATGCTCGCCCTGGTAAACGTGGTGGCGCTTGGATGGATGATGCGCGTGGTCGACGAGAATTACCGAATGGTGAGATTCAAGTGCCAGTAGCGTATTTGGTTTGCAACTTTGCGCCGCCAGTAAAAGTTGATGGCGTACTGCGTCAACCCACTATTACTCATGATGATGTCATCACCCTATTCCACGAAAGTGGTCATGGCATGCACCACCTCTTAACTCAGGTAAGTGCCCTAGGCGTATCTGGCATTAATGGTGTTGAATGGGATGCAGTGGAGTTACCAAGCCAGTTTATGGAAAATTTCTGCTGGGAATGGGAAGTCTTAGAGAAGATGACCGCACATGCAGAGACTGGAAAACCGCTCCCCAGAGAACTCTATGACAAGATTCTAGCGGCCAAGAATTTCCAAAATGGTTACATGACATTGCGTCAAGTGGTGATGTCTCTAACCGACTGGCGTCTGCACGCTAATTTTGATGTTGAAAAAGCAAAAGGACAAGCCGTACTGGATCTATCCAAAAGCATTGCGGATCAATTCAATGTGATTCCTCAGCCTGCCATCTCTCGATGGATTAATACCTTTAGCCATATTTTTGCAGGCGGTTACGCCGCAGGCTATTACAGCTATAAATGGGCTGA
>NZ_NCJB01000253.1:0-3612 GCF_002282275.1 Polynucleobacter sp. 39-46-10
TTTAAGCTAGGCTACCTTAAAGCTTCTGTTGAATTTGCATTACGCCATCCAGAGGTGAGTACTGAGTTTGCGGCGTATTTAAAAGGCCGCTCTTTAATTTAGGCTCAAGTTCATCTTGGGCAGATTTAAATTCTGCGGGATAAAAGCAAAAAAGGCAGAAATCACTTTCTGCCTTTTTCTTTGATGCTGAGAGTTTTGGACGTTTAAAGCACCCTATCTTCTTTTGAGGAAGAAAACCAAAACATCACCCTCAGTTGTGCTGGAAAGCAGTTCATTGCCAGTCTGTTTTGCAAAGGCAGGAAAGTCATTTGCCGCACCTGAGTCGGTAGCCTTGACCTTCAGGACTTGGCCAGATTGCATTGTGGCTAAAGCCTTCTTGGTACGTAAGATCGGCAAGGGGCAATTCATGCCAATGGCATCGACTTCGAGATTAAATTCAATAGGATTACTCACTTAGAGGCCACCCAATCTTTCACACCAGCTAATGCCGCACCCAACTTACTTGGGTCAGTACCACCAGCCATCGCCATCTCTGGTTTGCCACCGCCCTTGCCACCAACTTGCTGGGCAACAAAGTTCACCAAGTCACCCGCTTTCACTTTAGCAATCGAATCTGCAGTCACACCAGCAATTAAGCTCACCTTATCACCCTGGACGGAAGCCAAAACAATGGCGGCTGTTTTCAATTTGGCTTTTAAGGCATCCATGGTTTCGCGAAGTACTTGAGCGTCTGCACCATCTAAGCGAGCTGCTAAGACTTTGATGCCGTTGACATCAATTGCTTGTGTCGCTAATTCGTCACCTTGGCTTGCGGCAAGCTTAGAGTTCACCTTATCCAACTCACGTTCAGCTTGACGCAGGCTTTCTTGGAGTTGAGCAACACGATTTACCAAATCACCTGGATGGGTTTTTAAGATTGTTGCAGCTTCGTTGATCTTGTCTTCCATGCCTTGCAAGAAATTCAAAGCATTTCTACCGGTGACCGCCTCAACACGACGAATGCCAGCAGCAACACCTCCCTCAGAAACAATCTTCAAACTACCGATATCTCCAGTGCGGCCCACGTGAGTGCCTCCACAGAGCTCTTTAGAACTACCAATTTCTAGAACGCGAACTTCGTCACCATACTTCTCACCAAAGAGCATCATGGCACCAGTTTTCTGCGCATCATCCAAAGACATCACTTTTCCGGAAGTTGCGGTATTAGCCAAGATCTCAGCATTCACGATATCTTCTACCCGACGAATTTCTGCTGCAGTAATGGGTGCGTTATGAGTAAAGTCAAAACGAGTTTTACTAGCATCGACCAAAGAACCCTTTTGCTGCACATGATCACCTAAGACCTCACGCAATGCTTTATGCAAAATATGCGTAGCACTGTGGTTACGCATCGTTTCAGTTCTTTGCTGGACATCTACCAAGGCGTTGATTGAATCGCCCACCTTGAGCTCGCCCTCTTGCACTTCACCTTGATGACCAAACACATCAGCCTGAATCTTGAAAGTATCTTCAACTGCAAAACGTACTGCCTCATTACGTAGCTCACCCTGATCTCCAACCTGTCCACCAGATTCAGCATAGAAAGGGGTGTGATCTAAAACGATTACTGCAGTATCGCCAGCTTTAACAGACTGCACGGCCGAGCCATCAACGTAGAGTGCCGTTACTTTGGCGCCCTCATGTTTCAGGGTGTCATAGCCATGAAACTGAGTTGGTTTGCCGGAGTACTCCAAACCTTGGGCCACTTTGAACTTGCCAGCCGCTCTTGCTTGATCGCGCTGCTTTTGCATCGCCAACTCAAAGCCTTCCGCATCAACCGAAACACCGCGCTCACGACACACATCGGCAGTCAAATCCAATGGGAAGCCAAACGTATCGTGCAAACGGAAAGCAGTTTCGCCATCAACGGTCTTAGCACCACCAACAAGCGCGCTCTCCAGAATCTCCATACCGTTAGCGATTGTCTGAAAGAAGCGCTCTTCTTCCTGCTTAATCACATCACTGACTTTATCTTTTGCAGCTTGTAACTCTGGATATGAAAGGCCCATCTCTTTTACGAGGGCAGGAACAAGTTGATAGAAAAACGGTTTGCGCGCACCCAACTTATAACCATGACGAATTGCACGGCGCGTAATACGGCGCAGGACATAGCCGCGCCCAGCATTACCTGGGATCACACCATCCACCACAATAAAGCTACATGCACGAATATGGTCTGCAATCACCTTAAGCGAAGGACTGTCAATATCGCAGTTCGCGCCACCAGCTGCATCAACCGCTTCTTTAGCAGCCTTGAGCAAATTCACAAAGAGATCAATCTCATAATTGGAATGCACTTGCTGCAATACTGCAGCGATACGCTCCAAGCCCATGCCAGTATCAACACTAGGCTTAGGCAAGAGATGCATGTTGCCCGCTTCGTCGCGGTTGAACTGCATGAACACGTTATTCCAGATCTCAATATAGCGATCACCATCCTCATCAGGACTTCCTGGAGGCCCGCCAGCAATGTGTGGGCCGTGGTCATAGAAGATTTCAGTGCAAGGTCCACATGGTCCGGTGTCGCCCATCATCCAGAAATTATCTGAAGCGTAACGTGCCCCCTTGTTATCGCCGATGCGAATAATGCGCTCAGCTGGCACACCAATTTGCTTGTTCCAAATCTCATAAGCCTCGTCATCTTCCGCGTAAACAGTCACGAGTAGCTTTTCTGCGGGAAGTTTAAAAACTTCAGTGAGCAATTCCCAGGCAAATTGAATTGCATCCTTCTTAAAGTAATCTCCAAAAGAGAAGTTACCCAGCATTTCAAAAAAGGTGTGATGACGGGCTGTGTAGCCAACGTTATCCAAGTCATTGTGCTTGCCACCCGCACGGATACATTTTTGAGCAGTGGTTGCGCGGTTATAAGGACGCTTATCAAAACCCAAAAAGACATCCTTAAACTGATTCATCCCCGCATTCGTGAATAGCAGAGTTGGGTCATCCCCTGGCACTACCGGACTGGAGGGGACAATTTGATGGCCTTTTTTGGCGAAGTAGTCCAGGTAGGCCTGGCGAATTTGGGAGACTTTCATGCTAATAATTATCGCATTGGCACTAGTCGGGGGCAAACCCTAGGCAAACCCCCTCAATCCTGCCTTACAATCCCATAACATTAATAAATAGATCGACCTTTAAGTCGATATAAGGAGCTCAAGTTGAAAATTCGCAATCAAAGGGATTTTGGCGCCGGAATCATGTATATGGTTATCGGCCTTTTCTTTGCAGGTATTGCCACCACCTATTCTTTGGGCACTGCGGCCAAAATGGGTCCTGGATACTTCCCGCTGGCCCTCGGAATACTCATGTTTTTACTGGGCTTACTCGTACTTGTTACCTCATTGAGAGCTAGCGCAGCCATCGATCAAATCCCTCAATTCAACTGGCGAGTGATAGGCATTATTACTGGATCAATTTGTCTTTTTGGCATTTTGCTGCCAACTATGGGAGTTCTGGTGGCTATTTTTGGCCTTGTTTTTGCATCTTCAACGGCAAGTAAGGAATTTAGCTGGAAAGCAGCTACCCTAAATTCCATTGTGCTGATGGTGTTTACTTATCTGGTGTTTATCGTTG
>NZ_NCJB01000011.1:0-27285 GCF_002282275.1 Polynucleobacter sp. 39-46-10
CTGGCGGAAGAGGCGGGATTCGAACCCGCGGTAGGCTATTAACCTACGCACGCTTTCCAGGCGTGTGACTTAAACCGCTCATCCACCCTTCCGTACAGCTAATGATTATACGTTTGCAGGAAGGGTCTGCCTGTAAAAGCACAATTGACTACTTATACAGACTCTTTAAGCTGGTCCAAGATTGCTGGATTTTCGAGAGTTGAAGTATCTTGAGTCACCTCTTCACCTTTAGCAATCACACGCAGCAAGCGGCGCATGATCTTGCCAGAACGCGTCTTAGGCAAGTTATCGCCAAAACGTACATCCTTAGGTTTAGCGATTGGACCAATCTCTTTACCAACCCAGTTACGCAACTCAGTCGCGATCTTCTTAGCTTCATCGCCCGTTGGACGACCGCCTTTAAGAACCACGAATACGCAAATTGCTTCGCCAGTCATATCGTCAGGACGACCCACCACTGCAGCTTCAGCAACTAATGGATTGGCAACTAAACAAGATTCGATTTCCATCGTGCCCATACGGTGACCAGATACGTTCAACACGTCATCGATACGACCAGTAATGGTGAAGTAGCCAGTCTCTTTGTTACGGATTGCGCCGTCACCTGCTAGATACAAAGTACCGCCCAACTCTTCTGGGAAATACGATTTCACGAAACGATCAGGATCACCCCAGATGGTACGAATCATGGATGGCCATGGGCGCTTCACAACCAAAATACCGCCTTGACCGTTTGGAACGTCTACACCTGCTTCATCCACAATCGCCGCCTGAATGCCTGGTAATGGCAATGTGCATGAGCCTGGAATCATGGGTGTTGCACCTGGCAATGGTGAAATCATGTGACCACCAGTTTCGGTTTGCCAGAACGTATCGGCGATTGGGCAACGTGAGCCGCCCACATTCTCGTAGTACCACATCCAAGCTTCAGGATTGATCGGCTCACCAACTGAACCCAAGAGGCGCAATGAAGATAAGTCATAGCTCTTTGGATGCAATGCTTGATCATTGCTAGATGCCTTGATCAAAGAACGAATCGCTGTTGGAGCTGTATAGAAAATCGTTGCTTTGTGTTTCTGGATCATGTCCCAGAAACGACCAGCATTTGGATAAGTTGGAACGCCTTCAAAGACAATCTCAGTGGCGCCAACTGCGAGTGGGCCATAGGTAATATAGGAATGACCTGTTACCCAGCCAATATCAGCAGTACACCAGAACACGTCATTTGGCTTGATGTCGAAAGTCCACTTCATTGTGAGAATCGCCCACAAGAGGTAACCACCAGTAGAGTGCTGAACACCCTTTGGCTTGCCAGTTGATCCAGATGTGTAAAGAATAAAGAGTGGATGCTCAGCGCTTACCCACTCTGGCTCGCAAGTAGTCGATTCATTTGCTACGATTTCTTGCATCCACACATCACGACCTGCAGTCATTGTGACTTCAGAACCAGTGCGCTTGTTTACGATGACATGCTTTACTTTAGGGCATTCGCCAGTAGATAGCGCTTCATCACAAATTGCTTTCAATGGCAAAGATTTACCACCACGGAATTGGCCATCAGCCGTGATCACGGCAACAGCACCTACGTCAATAATTCTGTCACGCAAAGCTTGAGCAGAAAAGCCGCCAAACACGACAGAGTGGATTGCGCCGATACGGGCGCAGGCTTGCATCGCAACCACGCCTTCGATCGTCATTGCCATATAAATGATAACGCTATCACCAGACTTGATGCCCATTTTGCGCAGCGCATTTGCCATCTTGCAAACGCGCTCAAGCATTTCTTGGTAAGTTACATTCGTAACGGAGCCATCATCGGCCTCAAAAATAATGGCAGTTTTATTACCAAGACCATTTTCAACTTGGCGGTCTAAGCAGTTATAAGAAGCATTAGTTGTGCCATCTTCAAACCACTTATAGAAGGGTGCCTTAGACTCGTCCAAGACTTTAGTGAAAGGTTTTTTCCAGAAGATGTTTTCTTTAGCAAGACGACCCCAGAAACCGTCATAATCTTTATTGGCTTCAGCACAAAGCTTGTTGTAAGCTTCCATTCCAGGAATGGCAGCAGATTTAACGAAGTCTGCAGGTGGGTTAAATACGCGGTTTTCTTGCATCAATGGTTCCATGCTTCACAGCCCTTCTATTTAATAATCAGTCGTTTTTTTCTGCAAAAATAGCGCAGAGTTAGGGAAACGCATCCCCAAGAGCTAATAAGATAAGTGAAAACACGCTAGATTTGCTCTATGGCAAACCCTTAAAATAGAAAAAACCTTACATAATTAAGCCCAAAACCATGACAAATATCAAACAAAACGACCTCATTCAAAGCGTTGCAGATGCATTCCAGTTCATCTCTTATTACCACCCAAAAGACTTTATCTCCGCTATGGGTAAGGCTTATGAGCTAGAGCAAGGCGCTGCTGCCAAGGATGCGATTGCTCAGATTTTGACCAATAGCCGCATGTGCGCAGAAGGTCACCGCCCGATGTGTCAGGACACAGGTATTGCAGTCGTTTTTCTCAAGATTGGCATGAACGTCCAGTGGGGCGACGCCACCATGAGCGTCACCGAGATGGTGAACGAAGGTGTTCGTCGGGCCTATATGAACCCAGAGAATCCATTAAGAGCCTCCGTATTAGCGGATCCAGCAGGTAAACGCAAAAACACGGGTGATAACACCCCTGCAGTCATTCACTACGAAATTGTCCCAGGCGATAATGTTGAAGTCATTTGCGCAGCCAAAGGTGGCGGCTCTGAAAACAAAGCCAAGATGGTGATGCTCAACCCTTCTGACTCGATCGTGGATTGGGTTCTTAAAACTGTACCGACCATGGGTGCAGGCTGGTGCCCCCCTGGCATCCTCGGCATTGGTATTGGCGGCACTCCTGAAAAAGCCATGTTGATGGCTAAAGAGTCTTTGATGGGTCCAGTAGATATTCAAGAATTGATCGCATGCGGCGCGAAGACTCGTGCTGAAGAACTGCGTTTAGAGTTGTATGAGAAGGTTAATAAGCTCGGTATTGGGGCACAAGGTCTCGGTGGTTTAGCAACTGTTCTAGATATCAAGATCATGGAATACCCAACGCATGCGGCTTCATTGCCAGTAGCGATGATTCCGAACTGTGCCGCAACCCGTCACGTGCATTTCCACTTGCATGGCGATGGCCCAGCGATATTAGAAAAGCCATCCTTATCCGATTGGCCAGATGTAACTTGGACTCCGGATACCAAAAAATCCAAGCGCGTGAACTTAGATACTTTGACCGCTGAAGAAGTGGCTGACTGGAAAGAAGGTGAAACTCTTCTTCTCAACGGCAAAATTTTGACCGGTCGTGATGCAGCACATAAACGCATTGCCGACATGCTTGCTAAGGGTGAAGAATTACCGGTGAGCTTTAAGAACCGCGTGATCTATTACGTTGGTCCAGTTGATCCAGTGGGTGGTGAAGCCGTTGGTCCAGCAGGCCCAACAACCTCAACTCGCATGGATAAGTTCACTGAGATGATGCTTGCCAAGACCGGCTTAATTTCCATGATTGGTAAGGCAGAGCGTGGTCCTACTGCAATCGAGGCAATCAAGAAACATAAATCTGCCTACTTAATGGCTGTTGGAGGCGCTGCTTACTTAGTCTCTAAAGCCATTCAGACGGCCAAGGTGGTTGGCTTTGCTGATCTGGGTATGGAAGCGATTTATGAATTTGACGTCAAAGATATGCCAGTGACAGTAGCTGTGAGCTCTGACGGCATATCCATGCACGATATTGGACCGAAAGAATGGCAGGCAAAGATTGCTGGCATTCCAGTCAAGATTGCTTGAGTCATTTAGTGCGTCATTTATTCGTTAAATCAACCGCACTTAGTTAAGCGACCTTTACTTGGCACTCATCGGGGTTTTTGATTCTGGCGTTGGAGGCTTATCCATTTTGGATGAGGCTCTGCGCCAGCTTCCCGAGCATGACTATATTTATTTAGCAGACTCTATCAATGCTCCTTATGGGGAAAAAACTAGTGAGTGGATTGCTGCACGAAGTATGGAGCTGTGCCAATACCTAGTAGCGCAGGGATGCGATGCCATCATGGTTGCGTGTAACACAGCCACTGCCGAAGCCATTGCTCATATTCGCAACCAGCTCAGCAACATTCCAATCATTGGCGTAGAGCCTGGCATCAAGCCCGCAGCAATGCAGTCCACTAATGGTATTGTTGGCGTACTTGCAACTGAGGCCACACTCAAGAGCGATAAATTTAGCGCCTTACTGGCCACACTTCCGAACTGCCAATTTGTTAAACAAGCTGGGGCAGGTTTGGTACCGCTAATTGAGGCGGGTCAAGCCAATGGCGAAGAAACCTTAGAGTTACTTGCCGAGCATCTTGAGCCAATCCAGGATGCAGGTGCCGACACCCTTGTTCTTGGATGTACGCACTACCCTTTTTTACGAAAAGCGATCCGCAAGCTATTGGGAGACTCAATTAATCTCATTGATACCAGCGATGCTGTAGTACGCCAACTCAAAAGAAAATTAGAAGCACAAGGCAAGCAGTTGGATGATGGGGAGCATGGTTCCATTAGATTCATCAGTAGTAAGGATGCAGAGCTTTTGCATCAAATGGCGCAAGAGCTGATGCAGTCGGATTTAGATGGGCACAGTATTGAATCTCAGCTGGTGGGCACTTTCAAATGAGCACTTTTTTGAGTCGACTGAATACGCGTCTGCCCTTTGATAAAACCGATCGCATCATCATTGGTATCGTCATTGCTTTACACCTACTATTTTTAATTGGTTTTCAGAGTGGCATGAAACCCGATAATGAAAATAACTTAGATGATGCGCGAGTGATGGCCAACCTAGTGAGTCCTGAGGCTGCCAAACAACCACAAGCTGCTCCGGCTGCACCCCCACCCAAACCTAAGCAAGAGCAAAAGAAGAAAACCGTGGATGAGAAATCTACCCAGGCTCCAACACCACAAACGCAACAACAGGCTGCAACCCCACCAACGCCGCAGCAGTCTAAAAGTGAATCCCAGGCACCAAATGCCACTGTTGCCCCTGCCTCTACCTCAGGATCCAGCGGCACACCAATTCAGACTGACATTGGTAAACTGGTTGTCGTATATCTACCTGATGCTGACGCTTACTACCCCTCTTTCTCAAAAAGATCTGGGGAGCAAGGTGAGGTGGTGGTGAGATTGATTATTGATGAATCAGGAAGCGTTGAGGATGTGGCGTTATTACGTTCCAGCTCCTTTCCAAGGTTAGATCGTGCAGCAACGGAAATTGGTCGTCGTTATCGCTTCAAACCATTTCTGGTAAACGGCTCGCCTCAAAGAATTTCCACTAACCTTTTAATTAAATTCAATTTAAAGAATTAAATATTATGAATACACCATTTGGCTTAGCAAATTTATGGCTCGAGGGCGATGCAATTACCCGCTTTGTGGCAATCGCACTTCTCATCTGCTCAATTGTGACTTGGGTAATTTTGCTCTCTCGCTTTTGGGATCTGCGTAATTTGCGCAAGTTCAAGCCTGAGCTCGATCAATTTTGGCGCGCCACTTCGTACGACCAAGGTTTAAATGCATTCACTAGTCATGCAAGTAATCCTTATTATCAAATTGCTAAGGCTACGATTGGAGCTTCTATCCACCACCAAAGTCAATCGACCAATCATCGTGAACTTTTACAAACACTGAATTACTCGGAGTGGATGGCAAGAAGTCTGAAGAACAGTATTGATGGGGTTGCCGCTCAACTCCAAAAAGGCCTTACCTTCCTTGGCTCAACCGGGGCAACCGCACCATTTATTGGTTTATTTGGAACTGTATGGGGCATCTATCACGCCTTGATTTCTATTAGCAGTTCAGGTAGCGCCCAGATTGATCAAGTTGCCGGCCCAATTGGCGAAGCTCTCATCATGACTGCCTTGGGCTTGGCGGTAGCGATTCCAGCAGTACTAGGCTTTAATGCCATTAATCGCGCCAATAAATTATTAGTTGCTGACCTCAATCGCTTTGGCAATGACCTCCTTGCTTACTTTGTCACTGGTGCCCGTGTGAAGTCCGGAGAATAAACATGTCTTTTAATCTTCAGAACGATCAAGAAGAAAGCGGCATCATGGCCGAAATCAACATGACACCGATGGTGGATGTCATGTTGGTGCTCTTAATTATTTTCATTATTACCTTGCCGGTTATTCAACAGGCGGTAAAGGTTGAGTTGCCAAAAGCCAATAGCGTGCGTAATGAAGTAAAGCCAGAGTCAGTTCAACTCTCAATTGATGCTCAGGGTCAAATATTTTGGAATAGCACGCCGATTGATTTAAAGACTTTTGATGGTTATGCAGAAAAAGCTGCTCAGAAGGAGCCGCAACCAGAAATCAATTTGCGTGCCGATAAATCTGTTAAATACGAATACGTTGCTCAAGTGCTAGCAGCATCTCGTCGAGCAGGCTTAACAAAATTAGGTTTTGTAACCGAGCCTAATTAATTTACCGAAACCCAATCAAACTGTCGAACTACTGGGGGTCAGTTCACTAAGGTGGTTTTTATTTATCCCGAACCAATCGAAATCCTAGGTGTGACATCGGACTATAGGGATCGGCGCCACGCCGAGCGCTCGGGCGGTAAGACTGGCAGTAGTCCTCATTACACAAAAATGATCCACCTCGAATGACACGCTTAGGGGCATTAGGTGGAACTCCAGCATCGGCAGGATCAAATGATTGATCTGGACCCTGAGGATTGAGAATCACTTTATTGCCATATTCTTTAGCTTGTTGCGCAAAAAAATTAAATCCATACCAATCAGCAGCCCACTGCCAAGCATTGCCCGTCATATCAAATAGGCCATAACCGTTCTGCGGATAGGTTCCCACTGGACTTGTACCAATCGCTCCACCCGCTTTTGGACTTACTTTTATATCGACAACTGGGAAAGCCTGCTTTCTAACATCCCAGATATTGGCAAGCAATTTTCCATCTTGCTCTAACTGGTCACCCCAAGCATAGGTTGCTTGATTCAATCCACCGCGCGCAGCAAATTCCCATTCGGCCTCGGCTGGTAAACGCTTTCCAGCCCATTTTGCAAAAGCTAGGGCATCAACATAACTCACCTGAACAACTGGATGATTGCCCTTACCTTCGATATTGCTCTTAGGGCCAGTAGGATGCTTCCAGCTTGCACCGGGAACATATGCCCACCATTGAGAGTAGTCATCTAGACGCACCTTATCTTTTGTACCCACAAAAACCATAGCTCCAGGAACAAATGCGCTCGCTGGCGGCTTCGGTATTCCAGGAGGCAACTGAACCTTGATAGTGTCCCAATCTGGGATTTGCTCAGCCGTAGTCCGGTAGTTTGTTGCTGCTACAAATTGGGCAAACTGATCATTAGTGACATGGGTCTGATCCATCCAAAACCCATCTACCTTGACACGATGAACAGGCTTTTCGTTAACCTGTGCTTTCTTGTGATCGCTGCCCATCAAAAACTCACCGCCAGGGATCCAAACCATTCCTACGGGGGCATTCTGACCATCACTCTGGATTACTTTTACCTCAGCCGTAGCAGAATGACCAGACTGCCCCACAAAGAAGTAAGAGGCAATTCCCCCTGCCGCAACAAGCCCAGCGGCAGCAAGAATCCAATGGCGACGCTTGATCAGCACTTAATAGACCGATGTAGCTGTAGGACAGGCGCCCTGTTTATTGCGAATGGTTTGGGCATCAATGCTATTAGTGAGACCATCCCAATTGAAGTCGGCCACACTGGATGACAAAACACCCGCTGCTGTACCAGCCCAATTTAAGAACTTTTGCCAAACACTCAAATCTTGATCGTTCACCTGACCATCAATATTCGCATCACCAGGACAGGCTGGCTGGGACGCCAAGATTGAATTCAATTGAGACATGAGGCTGTTGTATATCGACAGTAAGGTTGATGAAGAGTTTGGATCTAATTGATTGGCCGAACCAGGATTATCTAACTTAGGTAGAGGCGCCGCTTGGTCAATCTGATAGAACTCATTAGTCACATTGACCAACTGGTTTCCAGAAGAATCAACGCAGGTGTTGTTGGCAGAATCAAAATATTGCGTTGTGTTCTGAACAATCTTGTAGCCGTCATTGCGAATTCCGGTGCTAGACTCGGCCACAATCGTGATCTGAGGTTGACCAAGGGAAAATTTAGCCTGATTTACCTGACAGCAACTTTGATATCCCTGGGATGAGCTGTGGCCAGCCGTTTGAGGAACAGCATTTGCACCTGATGTATCAAATCCAACCCCCCACCATGTTCCATTGTTGTCTTCGCACACACTCTTTGAAATCGGAATCTGTGAGCATGAACTACCCGAGAAAACGCACGGTCCATTCCGACCACCGTTAGCCTGGATGTTATAGCTACCTTGAGCAAAGTTCACGGTACGAATACTAGATTGATCGACCTTGGTTAAATAGGCAAGTAAAGGTGCAGCATCAATGACACGTGGCACTGAGGCAGGAACATTAATTCCTGCAATCTCACCAAAGAGCTGAAATACATCCACCATGTTCACCATGTGATTCACTTCGCGATCAGGCTGAACAACCAAGGGTCCCGCAGCAATCAAGGGCACCCAAATACCAGTTTGGTATGCCGTACCCTTAGCAAGATTAGGATTGAATGGCAGTTTGACTGAGCCCCCCAATGTGCCATTGTCTCCAACAATCACAATCATGGTGTTGCTTGCCTTCGGGTCGTAAACCAGCTTTCCAGTAGACCCGCGGGTAGCAAGGCCCGTCTCTATCATCAAGCGACCAAACTCAGTATCCATCGCCTCTGTCATTTGATTTTGAATTGAACGCTGCTGAGTAGAGTTCTTACAATCCAGCTGATCAGCAGCTGCTCCAGCATTTGGAGCCAAGCCAATTGGCGCCTGCTGCAAAGGAGTGTGTGCAGAACTAAAACTTACCGTCGCCATCCAAGGTTTATTGCTTGGACGACTCTTGATCCAGCTAATTGCTGCATCAGCCTCAATGGTTGTGCGATACCCACGATTACGCGGATCGGTCAATGGAACTGTTGTTACTGTTCCACCCTGGTTGATTACCAAGGGCGAAACATAGTAGGCATTTTGCATGGTGCTAAAGTTCAGACCGGATGGAGCCGCATCTTGACAAGAAGTATTGGGCACAAAAATACCACCACTCATCATGCATCGCTTACCAGCAGAATCCCCGTCTGAATTTGGGCCATTCAGCGCACTACAACTACCATTAGCTTGACGGCATGCTCCACTTGTGGCGCCATTAGTTTGTCCGGCACCCGGAACAAATCCGCAGGAGTAAGTTCCGACAGTGGTGGTAATGCCGCCCGCCGTTGTGTCAATGGAAGCTGGCAAGCCACCAATCCACCCATAAAAATAATCCCAACCCAACTGTCCGGGAGTACCGTTACCTGCTTGATTGTTGTCTGGTCCGGCTAAGTGGAACTTACCAAATAAGCCGCTGTCATAGTTCGCCTGCTTCATCAGCATGGGCGTAGTCATGTCGTATGGTGAAACCTGAGAATTGGCTAAATCATCCTGACCAATCGCACCATAAATTTTGGTTCTAAAAGGAAAGCGCCCAACAAACATAGATGCGCGCCCAGGAGAGCACTCAGGCATTGACCAGGTATTACGAAAACGCACCCCCGAACTCGCCATAATCTGAATATTTGGCATACTCGGCTGATTATCAGCATCGTAGCCAAAGCTAGACATTTGATCTATGCCAACGTCATCCATGATGACAAATAAAATGTTGGGTGTTCCAGTGGAAGAACCTGAGCTACCCCCACCCGAACTTCCTCCGCAAGAAAGCAGCCCCATCACTGTTAGGGCCAATAAAATACTTTTCAAGATTTTTGATTGCATTGCTTTTCTCTTACTATTTGGCGCCAATGATTATTGCGCGTATTTCCAAAGGTCATTCAAATAGCCCGACGTTCCTACAGCATCAGGGCCATATCCACCAAATATCCATAAGTTACCACTAGCATCTGACCAGCCAATGACGTCCTTACGTGAGCCAGGCTGGTTGCTTGTTGAAAAAGTTCCTTGAGTACCGTATACAGGCAGAGCACCTGGCTCGGTAGCCCCTGTCATCCAGGCCCATTGATTGGTGCTGGCGTTGTATTTCCACCAGTCATTTAAGAGGCCGCTTCTACTGGCGCCATTTCCATCTGCGCCAAACATCCAAAAGTCACCTGCTGTATCAACCCATGCAAATGGTCCGCGGTACCAACGAGCCCCAGGCGTATTGCTAGCGGCAGCGACTCCTTTTGCACCGTAAGTACCAAAGGCATTATTCAAATTACTTCCGTTCATCCACGTCCACTGCTTAGTGGTGGTGTTGTATTTCCAGAGGTCATTCAAAATGGCTGCAGAAGTACCAACACTATCCCAGCCATTGCCACCAAAGAACCATAAGTTATTAGAGCTATCAAGCCAACTGACCGCATCTAACCTGGCGCCAGGTTGATTTGTACTTGCACTCACAGTTTTCGTACCGTAAACACCCCCTGAATTTGTTAAGTAATTTGATGAACTATCCTTGCCCGCCCCACTTCTAAAAGTCCAAGTGGATGCGCTTGGATCAAATTCCCATAAATTGTTATAAGTAATAGTTAGAGCGGAGTCTTGTGCTCCACCATATATCCAAAGATGGCCATCACTGGTAATCCAGCCATTTGCCCCAACAATTCCGCCGGGTGTATTGGTAGTGCTAGGCACATCCTTACTGCCATATACGGGTAATGCTGTAATTCCCTTGCCACCAGAAATCCAAGCCCAAAGGCCAGAAGCAATGTTGTATTTCCAGAGGTCATTTAGAGTGCCCATGGTGCCTGATTCACCATAGCCAAAACCACCATACATCCAGAGATTGCCGCTAGTGTCAGTCCATGCAACCGGACCAATACGAGCGCCAGGGCTATTGCTAGCTGCCGCAAGGCCTAGAGTTCCATAACTTCCGTAGGTGTTGCTGGCTTGAGAGCCATTCATCCAGGCCCATTCTTTTGTCTTGGGGTTATATCTCCACATGTCACTAAGAAACGTCACCGCATTTTCTGTTAAGCCACCAAATAACCAAAAATTGCCTTCCTTGTCTATCCAGCTAACAGATGTGCTGCGAGCGCCTGGCACATTCAGAGTGCTCCCCACCCCTTGAGCAGTGAAGTCGAAATTCAATGCGCCGCTATATTGACTGCCACCGACCCAAGTCCAACCGGAGCTTGAAGTAGATGGCGAACTATCAGAGGAGCCCGCGCCACAAGCAGACAACAATATCGAGCTACATAAAACAGATAGCAGCAAAGAAATACTTTTCATGACATTAATCCTGCAGGCATCTTGAGGTTTGCCCATAAAGTAATTAAAAATAGTGACACTCAAATTCAAAATCAATAGACTGCCGTTGCTTTACCGCATACACCTTGATTGTCTCGAATGATTTGAGCATCAGCATTATTGGTAAGGCCATCAAAATTAAAGTCTGCAATACTAGACAAGGCCCAACTCAATAGTCTTTGCCAGATACTGAGATCCGCTGAGTTTACCTGACCATCTATATTCGCATCACCATTACAAGGAGGTTGGGAAGCAATAATGCGATTGAGTGATGCCAGCAAACTATTATAGTTTTCAGTTATCATGCTTGACCATGAAGACATCGTTGACATCAAGTTTAGATCCGCCTTGTCAATCTTGGGCGTAGGCACCGCCTGATCAATTTGATAAAACTCATTCGTGGTAACTAGCCCGCCAGTATCTGTTGACGGGAAATAGGTTTGAGTCTGATTACGGACCAACTTATAGGTATCATTTCTTACGACCATAGTAATCTCCGCAGCAATAGTCGTTAGAGACCTTCCAGCTTTATATTCCGCCTGATTCACTTATCGTCCATCACCACATACAGAATATTGGGGGTTTCAGTAGATGAGGTTGATCCACTATTGCCGCCACAACCGATTAGCAAAAGAGCATTGAATAAAATTATTAGAGTGACAGCAAATTTTTCATTGGGGGCACACCCGCCAGGGGCGCTTTGAAGCATTGAGCATCTGTAAGCTTATGTAGCAAAATTAGCCATCAAACTAATATACCCCAGCCTTACTAATGATTTTCCCCAAGCAAGGGCACGCAATGCTCTTCAGTGGTTTTTCTGCCATTACCCAGGTGTACCCCCAGAATGCCGCCCTGAATGGTTTCAGCTTTGATGAGTTTTCCAGTTACTTGGTTAAGGCTGATTTCAGTTGCAACCTTGCCGGCTGGATAGGTAATTCCATCTATCAACTCGGGATCAAAGGAAGCCTCAATCGTTATCAAGATATTGGGTCTAGCAATCACTACGGTCCTTACGGTCTGTCGACCGCCCTCATCCATGCGGTCTAGATCTCGGCCATCTAAAAATACTTTTGCTTTTTGCACTTTCGTAGCAGGCTGAATTCTGAGCTCGTAATTTTCGGTATAGTCTTTTTCCGTACGAGTGCAGTTAAACACGAAGGCAACTTGCGCCTGAGCCTCAAAGGCAGATATTGCCAGCAGAAAAAAAAGAGTAGTAAATCTTTTCAAGATCTTGATGGGGGGTAAGATAATTAACAACAACCGATTGGTGCCCGAGGCCGGAATCGAACCGGCACGACTTTTTTGAGTCGGCAGATTTTAAATCTGCTGTGTCTACCGATTTCACCACTCGGGCTCGCACGAGCAATAAAGCCGTACTAAATAAATCAAGACAAGCAAAATTTTAGCATGCGGGAGCTATTGGAGGCGGGAAGTCTGCATTCACCTAGCGTAAGCTTGAAGCCAAAGCAAACCCACTAAACTATTCCCATGAAAGTATCTACGCTAAGTCCAGGTCTTAAAATCCTATTTAAAGCCATCTTTTGGCTTGGTTTTGGGGCATTGACATTAACTATCGCGGCTGGAGTCTTTTACTTACTTTCAGCTCAAACCAGCCCCTCGGGCAAGCGGCTTATTAAATCTTTAGGCGATTCAGTTGCCATCACCTTTGATGAAAGTGATATCCCCCATATTCAGGCAAAGAGCTCTACAGATGCCCTCTTTGCTTTGGGCTATTTGCATGCGAGCGAACGTTCCTGGCAAATGGAAATTAATCGCCGACTATCTAGCGGGCGACTCTCAGAAATCCTCGGAAAAGAAACGCTCGCAATTGATCGTTTTATTCGTACGCTAGGCATTAAACATGCTGCCGAAAAACAATTCGATCGTTACCCTATTGCTACCAAGCAATTGCTGCAATCCTATGCGGATGGTGTCAATGCTGGCAATGCTCACTTGGGTTGGGCGCTACCAGTTGAATACTTTTTAACCGGTTCCAAGCCAGAGCATTGGTCGCCCACTGATAGCGTGGCATGGATGTTGATGATGGCACTTGATCTTGGCGGTAACTGGCATAAAGAATTACAACGCCTTGAGCTCTCGCAATTCTTAACGACCAAGCAAGTATGGGAGGTGATGCCAGCATATACGCCAGGCGAGCCTGTAAGTAATGTTGACTTTGCCAAGATGTATCGAGATATCAATGTCTTTAACCCTAATCCACTCGCACGAGATCAAAAGTCCAAGAAACTGCCAGCAACTGAGCTGGCCATTAATGAAGTGCCAGGCGGAAAAGATGGCATGGGCTCAAACAATTGGGCACTTAGCGGGAAACTCACCACCTCTGGCAAGCCCTTACTGGCGAATGACCCACACCTAGGCTTATCAGCTCCGGCAATTTGGTATATAGCTCACCTGGAGGCCCCAGGACTTAATGTCATTGGCGCCACCCTCCCCGGCATTCCAGCGGTAGTACTAGGCCGAACCGATAAGTTCGCCTGGAGCTTCACCAATACGGGTCCCGATGTTCAGGATTTATATATTGAGCAGTTAGATCCGAAAAATCCCGGCACATATCGAGGTCCAGAGGGCCCGCTATCTTTTAAAGTTCGCCAAGAAATCATCGACATCAAAGGCGAGCCCCCTCTTCGCTTTTTGGTTAAAGAGACTCGACATGGTCCAGTGATCTCTGAATCTTATGCACGCGCAAAACGAGCCATTGATACCGATCGCTTTGCCCTGGCATTACGCTGGACTGCGCTAGATGTTGAAAACCAGTCTGTTGCTGGCTTGCTAGAGATGAATCACGCCAAAGATTTGGATACATTCAAACAAGCGCTACGCAAAAACTATGCCCCAATGCAAAACGTTGTCATGGCGGATGTCGATGGAAACATCTCTCTTCAGGCGGCCGGTGTTGCACCCAAGCGCACCTTGCACCAAGGTTTATATGGTGTAGCGCCAGCCTTAGGCTGGGAGATGCAGTATGACTGGGCTGGGTATATCCCATTTGATCAGCTACCAAGCAGCAATAACCCAGATACAAACTGGATCGCCACAGCCAACCAAAAAATATTAGCCAGCAATGATCCAAACCCACTCACTGGTGACTGGGATTTACCAACACGCTACGACCGAATTGTGGAATTGATTAAAGGCAAGTCAGTGCACGATCTCACCTCCATGAAATCCATGCAAGCAGATACCCTGTCTTTGGGTGCTACACCATTATTGGAGTTATTTAAATCCACCCAATCAAAACATCCTTTGGCACAACAAGCTATTGAGCTCAGCAGAAATTTTGATGGCGATATGAAAATTGATAGTACTGGTGCGCTCATATTTAATGCCTGGGCTGATCAACTCTCACGCAAACTCTTTTCACGCCTAGGTTATTTATTTACGGAAAATTATGGTGCACGGAATTTTAGGCACCCCTTAATATTGCAATTGCAAAATCCCAATAGCCCATGGTGCAATGATCCGCAAACTGAACAAATTGAAAGCTGTGCCGATGCTTCAAATGCAGCATTTGATAACGCACTTGAACAACTGAGCGCGCAATTTGGCAATAATCCTAAAAATTGGACATGGGGTAATGCGCACATGGCAGTCTCTGAGCACCGTCCATTAAGCAAGGTGCCACTCCTTGGCAGCCTCTTTAATTTGACGCAAGCTTTTTCCGGCGATAGCTTTAGCATCAACGTAGGGCGTCTTGAACTCCTGAGAGCTGATAACCCTTTTGAAACTAAGCAGGCTCCCAGCCTTCGAACCCTCTTTGATCTCTCTGACTTAGAACAGTCCCTATTTATTTATCAGTCTGGACAGTCTGGCTGGGTGCAGAACAAGCTCTACCGCAATATGAGCGGGCTTTGGGCTCGCAATGAATATCTTCCCCTGCAAATGAAGCCTTCAAAGATCAATCGACAATTAGATCTGAATATTAAGGAGAAATAAGCTAGGGAGTTTAGAATAGAATTTACAGGCCCAGTTCGGGTTTAACCGATTGAGAAACAACGCTATTTATTATGAAAAAAATACACGCACTTACTATTTTTACTGCCCTCTCCTTATTGCCTTTCTCCAGCAGCTTCGCTGAGTGGAAAGAATTGGGATCTAATGAGCTCATGGTAGTTTATGTAGACCTCGATACCATTAGTGCGTCCGGCGAAAAAGCGCAAATTATGTCGATGCTGGATTTTAAAAAGCCTGGCGTGAATCCAAAAACGAAGCAGCCGGTTAGCTCAATCATTGGGATTAATGAATACAACTGCCCAGCCCTTAGCTATCGCCCAATCGAATACAAAGAGTTTGCCGGTAATAAAGGTAGCGGCAAAGTAGTTTCCGATAACAAAACTCCTAGTAGTGAGTTTGAGCCTGTCGTGAACGAGTCTTGGACCGCAGGAGTATTTAACGTTGTCTGCAAGCGTAAATAAACAGCGTATTTTGACTTCCCATCTAAGCAGATCAAACCCATCGGGTTGGTCTGCTTTTTGCATTTATTGGGGTCTGATTATTGGGAGTATTTTTCTCTGCCTCAATTTAACTGGTTGCGCAGCCCCCTTGCTTGCCCTAGGCAGCTCAGCAACCAGCGTAGCAAGCTCTGCTGGCACCGCAGCCGTTTCCGTGGCAGCAGCCAACCCTTCGACTGCAGCAAGCGCCATCTCCACTGCCACTACCGGAAAATCCCCTTTAGAGCACGCGGCTTCCGCAGCAACCAAGCAAGATTGCAACTTCCTCAATGCCCTAGGGCCTAAGCCCATTTGCAGCGATATTCCCGTTCCGACTATCAAAGATATGAGTGAGCCTTATCCAGGCCCAGCAGATAGCCTGACCACTTCTAAATAAGCAGTCTAAAATTACGCCTAATCAGCATTCTTTACCCTTATTAAAGCCATGACTACAGAAAATTACTACCTCACACTCACCTGCCCCAATCGACCAGGCATTGTTGCCGCAGTTTCAACGTACATCTTTGAATTGGGCGGCGATATTGAAGAGGCTCAGCAATTCGATGACAAGGCTTCTAAACGCTTCTTTATGCGTGTGAGCTTTAGCTGCAGTGCTGACAGCAAAACTTTGAGAGCTGGCTTTGTAGAAATCGCTAAACGTTTTGATCTTACTTGGGGCTTACGTGCAGTGAAGGATTTAAAACGTGTATTGATCATGGCATCTAAGCTAGATCATTGCCTAGTGGATCTTCTCTACCGCTGGCGTATCGGTGAATTGCCGATGATCATTTGTGGAATCGTTTCAAACCACCCGCGCGAGCTTTACTCCAGCATTGATTTTGCCGATATTCCGTTTTATCACCTCCCCGTAACAGCAGAGACTAAGCCGGCACAAGAAGCCAAACTTTTAGAGATTGTTGCTGATTCAAAAGTAGATATGGTCATTTTGGCCCGCTATATGCAAATTCTCTCGGATGACTTATCGACTAAGTTATCTGGACGCTGCATCAATGTTCACCATTCTTTCTTACCAAGCTTTAAGGGCGCCAAGCCTTACCATCAGGCTCATGCCCGCGGCATCAAGTTGATTGGCGCTACTGCACACTTTGTTACCAGCGATCTGGATGAAGGCCCCATCATTGAGCAAGATGTGACTCGTGTTACTCATGGTGATACGCCTGAGGACTTGGTTCGTAAAGGTCGTGATTTAGAGCGCACTGTCCTATCACGTGCTCTACGCTACTACTTGCATGACCGTGTCTTAATTAACGGCGCAACCTCCGTAGTATTCTCCGATTGAGTTGAGTCTCTGAGGCCCCATTCATGATCTCCGGCCTCGTCCAAATTCTTTTATTCCAAAGCTTTGGCGAACTTGTATCAAAGTTCGCCTTACCTACCCTGCCTGGTCCCGTTATCGGATTGGTTCTACTCATTGTCTGGCTAGTACTGCGCAAGGGAATCAATCATGAGCTCGCCATGGTGGCAGATGGCTTTAGCCAGTATCTTGGGCTCTTATTTGTTCCAGCAGCAGTAGGTGTAGTGCTCTTTCTACCCCAACTTAAAGCCAATGCACTCGCGATTGTGAGCGCTTTAGTTGGTAGCGTCATTTTGACAATTGCCACTAGCGCGATCGTTGTCCGCTTTTTGAGCGCAAAGCCAAAAGAGGTGGATGAATGAGTGAAAAACACTCCATCGTCGAGATATGGGTTTACTTATCGGGCAGCCCGTTATTTGCCCTGTTTATTACCTTGGCCGCCTATCAAATTGGCCTATCGATTTATAAAGCTACAAAACAGAATCCTTTGGCCAATCCCGTAGCAATTGCGATCATCTTGGTGGCTAGCATAATTCAATTTATTGAGATGCCCTATTCCACCTACTTTGAAGGTGCGCAGTTTATTCATTTCTTATTGGGCTCAGCAACCGTCTCGTTGGCTATTCCGATTTATAGAGGCTTGAGTAGCTTAAAGGGTCGATCCCTTCCTTTGCTAGCGTCCTTGCTTGCAGGGGGTCTAGTATCAATCATCAGCGCAGTCAATATCGCTAAATTATTCGGGGCTGACTCTAGCATCACCGGAGCGATGTATCCCAAGTCTGTAACTGCGCCAATCGCCATGGGTATTGCTGAGCGTATTGGCGTATCCCCAACCCTGACTGCCATCTTTGCCGTTACTACCGGAATTCTGGGAGCCATTTTGGCCCCCTTCATTCTGAATGCTCTGGGAATGAAAGCGTGGTGGCAGCGTGGTTTTGCAATTGGTATCGGTGCACATGGTATTGGGACATCACGTGCATTTAGTATTCACCCAGAGGCTGGGACTTATGCCAGTCTAGCGATGGGAATGAATGGGGTGATTAGCGCGGTAGCCATCCCCATTCTGTATCACCTATTTAATTAAAGTCCCGCTGACTGCTTGATGGCGTTAAGTGATCTTCATCACATCATCAATCGCATCGCTTAATACGCTTACTAAAAACTCTACCTCTGCAGGTGTTGAAATAAACGGAGGACCGACTGCAATCGTATCGTTCGTAATTCGTACCAATGCGCCTCTTTCAATGCAGGCCTCCAAGGTCTTCATTGCTCTCAATCCGGGCTTCCCAGCAATCGGAACCAAGTCAACCGCACCAGACAGACCAAAGTTACGAATATCCAGTAAGCCCGTTTTCCCCTTGAGGGCATGCAAAGAGTTTTCCAAGACGGGTTCAAGGGCTATAGCACGATTCACCAGATCATCAGACTCAAAAATATCCAACACTGCATGGGCAGCAGCCGTTGGAATTGGATGGCCTGAATAAGTGTAGCCATGGAAGAATTCAATGGCCTGCTCTTGTCCGCCTTGCGACATGATGGCATCGTAAATATCTCCGCGCACCAATACACCTCCCATTGGAATTACACCATTGGTAATGGCTTTAGCAAAGGTAATCATGTCGGGAGTTACGCCAAATCGATCTGCACCAAAGTTTGCACCTAAGCGACCAAAGCCCGTAATGACTTCATCAAAGATTAGTAAGATGCCATGCTTTGTGCAAATATCCCGAATCTTTTGCAAATAGCCTTGTGGCGGAACAATCACCCCCGTCGAGCCCTGTACTGGCTCCAAAATAACTGCAGCAATCGTATTAGCGTCATGCAAAGTGACGATATTTTCCAGCTCATCAGCTAAGTGCGCACCCCAAGTAGGCTGCCCTTTGGAGAAAGCCATTTGAGAAAGGTTAAAAGTATGCGGGAGATGATCAACTCCATTCATCATCATATTGGCGAATGCTTTGCGGTTAGCAACAATCCCGCCAACAGAAATGCCACCGATACCAACACCATGGTAGGCGCGCTCGCGACCAATCATGCGAAAGCGAGATGCATTCCCCATTGATCGGTGGTACGCAATCGCAATCTTGAGGGCGGTATCCACTGCTTCAGATCCCGAATTAGTGAAGAAGACCTTATCTAAACCTGCTGGCGCCATCTCAACAATGCGACTTGCTAAAGTGAAAGTAGCCTCACTTGCCATTTGAAATGCAGGGCAGTAATCCATACTCTCATACTGTTTTTGAATGGCTGCACCAATACGTGGATCGCCATGCCCCAATGGGGAGCACCACAGCCCTGAAAGACCATCAAACAACTTTCGACCATGATCGTCAAAGTAGTAAGCTCCTTTAGCGGACTGCATGACTTTTGGATTTTGGTGAAAGTAGCGATTAGGTGTGTATGGCAGCCAATAGGCCGACATATCAATCGCGCTAGGATTTTTTGTAGCTGCTGTCATGTTTGTCTCGATGTTATTTGTAATTTGCCTCACACCTTAGGGTGAGTTTTCTAATACTATATTACTCATTAACTAACTGGATACTGAAATGAATACTTTACGTTGCCTCTCAAAAACATTCTTCGGACTCTTGCTGCTCAGCAGCTTATCTGGGCAGGTCATGTCAGCACCGGATACGGATTGGCCTAAAAAACCTGTTGTTGCCATTCTGTCATTCCCTCCGGGCGGTTCTACTGATGTATTTGCACGTGCAGTAGCAATCCCACTTGGTGAGGCACTTGGACAGCCTGTTGTGATTGAAAACAAACCCGGTGCTGGTGGGATGATTGGCTTAAGTGCCGCTGCCAAGGCTGCTCCAGATGGGTATACGATTCATATTAGCGCCATGACTAATCAGTCTATTTCGCAGGCCATCTTCAAAAATCCTCCTGCAGATTTGACAAAAGATTTTGCGCCTGTTGCTCTTATTGGTACCGTACCCCATTTAATCGTGATTAATCCTTCGGTGCCGGCTAAGAATTTACCCGAACTCATTGCCTTTATTAAATCTAAAAAAGGTGACTTTAATTACGCTTCACAGGGTAACGGCAGCCTCTCTCACCTAGAGTCAACTTTGTTCATGCAACGGATTGGGGCAACTGGCACTCATATTCCATACAAAGGCAGCTCTTTCGCATTACCAGATTTAATTGCTGGCAATACCCTCATGATGTTTGATAGCGTCACTGCATCTTTGCCCCATATTCAGAGTGGTAAGTTACGCCCAATCGCTATTGCTGCTAGCGATCGTTCACCACTCATGCCAAATGTGCCCACCCTTGGTCAAGACGGTATGAAGCAATTTGATGTTGAAAACTTTTATGCAATCTATGCTCCAAAAGGAACGCCTCCAGCAATCATTACAAAGCTGGAAGGAGAAATCCGTAAGATCCTCGCTAACCCCGACTTCAAAGCACGTCTTGCTACCCAAGGAATTCATCCGCAATTCGCAAACTCTGAACAATTAACAGCAATCACCCAGAGCGAACATGACAAGTGGGCAAAAGCAGTTAAGGCAGCAAACGTTAAAATTGATTAATTGCTCATTAGTTTTGCGCACACCCATTTATTGAATAGATTAGACCCATGTTGATATCACCCCCTTATGGTGGCGGCCGCGCCCCAGTTTTAGCCAAGAATGCCGTTGCAAGTTCTCAGCCATTAGCCACACAGGCTGGGATTGAGGCCTTGCAAAACGGTGGCAATGCTGTAGACGCGGCACTTGCTACCGCAATCACCCTTACTGTGGTTGAACCCACTATGAATGGCTTAGGTGGCGATGGCTTTGCATTAATTTGGGATGGCAAAAAACTGCATGGCATGAATGCCTCGGGGCGCGCTCCTGCAGCCTGGACTCCAGAGTATTTTTCCGGCAAGGCGGCAATGGATTTGATTGGCTGGAATACCGTAACAGTGCCAGGCATGGTTTCGGGATGGATTGAGTTATCTCGCAAATTTGGCAAGCTGCCTTTTGCACAACTCTTCAAGCGCGCTATTGACTATGCAGAGAATGGCTTTCCTGTCTCGCCGGTGATTGCTCGCCAATGGCGCGAAGCGATTCCGATTCTCAAAAATCAGGCTGGCTTTAGTGATTCATTTTTGATTGAAGGCAAGTCTCCTGCTGCAGGTCAAATCTGGCGTTACCCCGCTCAAGCTAAAACACTCCGTGAGATCGCGGATAGTGAAGGTGAGTCTTTTTACACTGGGAAGCTAGCCCAAAGTATGGTCGACTTTGCTCAAAGCACTGGAGGCTGCTTCACAATGGCAGACTTTGCCAACAATCAAACCGAATGGGTTGAGCCTTTAGCATTTGATTATGGTGACTACACTTTGCATGAGATTCCTCCGAATGGTTCAGGCATCGTTGCTCAGATGGCGCTCGGTATTTTGCAAGCGGCCAACGTAAAGCAATACCCAGCCAACTCTGCGCAGCGCATTCATCTGCAAGTAGAGGCGATGCGAATTGCCTTTGCCGATGCTTACGCTCACGTATCGGATCCCAGCACGATGAAGGTAGCAACAAGCGCCCTGCTGGATAGAGACTATTTGGCAAGCCGTGCTGCACTCATCAATCACAATCAAGCAGGTAGCTATGGTGATGGAGATCCACATGCTGGTGGCACCGTTTATCTCTGCGCCGCTGATGAATCCGGCATGATGATTTCCTATATTCAGTCGAACTTCAAAGGCTTTGGTTCTGGAGTAGTTTCCCCCGGTGGTATTGCATTCCATAACCGCGGCATGAGCTTTAGCTTGGTGGAGGGCCACCCCAATCAAGTAGCACCAGGTAAGCGCCCTTTCCACACGATCATTCCGGCATTCCTAACGAAGGGTGACCAACCTGCCATGGCGTTTGGCGTGATGGGTGGCAATATGCAGCCACAAGGACATATCCAGTTTGTCATGCGCTTTGTTGATGAGTATCTCAATCCACAAACATGCTCAGATGCACCGCGCTGGAGAATTGATGATGTGGGCAAGTTGACTGTTGAATCCTCTATGCCAACTGCAGTAGTCGAGGGACTAAAAGCAATGGGGCATGAAGTGACTGTGATGCCAGCCAATAGCCTGGACTTTGGTAGTGCTCAAGCGATTGCGCTATTGGGCGAAGAAACTAAAGATGCTTATATTGCTGGTAGCGATCATCGTCGCGATGGATTGGCAGCAGGCTTCTAGTCTTACAACTAAAGTGTAAAAGTTGCCTGCAAAATATCGAGGCTAATCCCCAACGTTTTATTGTTGACCACCCCCAATCGCTTGACTAGGCGCGTCTTATCGATAGTGCGAATTTGATCTAAGAGCACTAAACCTTTTTTACCATCATGCGTAATTGGCACACGATAGGATGCTGACCTACCTTTTGTAGTCATTGGCGCAATAATGACAGTTCGCAAAAAGTCATGCATCTCCTGTGGAGATACAACAACGCATGGTCGAGTCTTTTTAATCTCACTGCCCATAGTTGGATCTAGATTAATTAGCCAAATATCTCCGCGTGAAACGATACTTTTTACCAAACCCAATCCTCGTCATTCTCATTCATAAAGTCGCCCAACACTAATCCATCTTCACCAGCCTCGGCAATTGCTTTTGACTCCTCAGCCCAACCTTCACGGGGATTTTTTTTGGGTTTACTTAAGACAAGTTTGTCGCCCTCAATCACCAAATCAGCGTGATCATCAAAACCTACCTGCTCAAGAATAGCTTTAGGAATAACCACTCCACGAGAGTTCCCAATTTGACGAATTTGTAGATGCAACTGCTTTTTCATAGTAATAACAATGTTATAACTAGATTATTAAAAAGTCAAGGTGGGGAAAGTCTAGCTTGGCAGGCAGTTGAGGTAGAAACGCTTCACCTCTTGGTCACAGCTCACATCTTTTGGCTGTATAGGTCGCTCTAGGGTAATGCCCTCAATGGAGGTGCAACGGCTTAGTGCGACATAGACCTGTCCTGATGCAAAGGCTCCCGAAGAGAGGTCTACCTTGATCTTATCTAGCGTCTTGCCTTGACTCTTATGAATAGTGACAGCCCAAGCTAACATCAATGGGATTTGTACAAAGGTGCCAATAATGTTTGGTGAAATCTTCCCAGACATCATGTCGTGGTCGTAGCGATAGGACTCCCACTGGTGCCCTTTGACTTCAACTGTATTTGAGTAAGGTCCGTTCTGCACTATCACCTTCACGGTATTGGGCAGTAACTCACGCACTACCCCGATCGTGCCATTCACCCAGCGCTTGGGGAAATTGCTATCGGTCGCCGTAAACATGACCTTTGCACCGACCTTAAGGGTCAGATGATTTGGCGACGGCAGATTACGATCATCCACGTTGAACTTGCCAGTGCTATTGCCAGTGTAGACCTTGGTATCCGTTGTTAGTGCTCTTAAGCCTGCGCCATTAATTTGATCTGCGCGCGCGTTGGTCGTAGTCAAGGTGATGGTCTGCTCATCAGCCTCTTTTTTGGTTTCGTAGCAAACTGCATTGAGGGTATCCAGTGCTTCATCAATATCTTGATTAATGCGGATTTGATTGAGTAGGCCCGCAAAGTGCACATCCTTCTGGCGGAAGATCTTGGACAGTTCCACCATCGTGACATCCTTACGATGTAGCGCATTAGCGCAAAAGAAGTAAGGGCCTTCGTAACCTCGCTCAGAAAGTACTTGCATATCCGCTTGAGATACAACCGGAGGCAACTGAAATAAGTCACCTACAAACATCACCTGTATGCCACCAAAGGATTCACTCTTATGGGGTCCGTTAGCACGTAGGAATAGATCAATTGCATCCACTACGTCTACCCTCACCATCGAGATCTCATCAATGATTAGTAGACGAATATCTTTATAGAGACGTTTATCTTTTAAGGGCTTGATATCTTCCTCTGGAAAGATCAAGCGAGGTGGCAAGCGAAAGAAAGAGTGAATCGTGACACCCTTCACCTGCAATGCGGCCACACCAGTTGGTGCAACTACCACTACGTTGCCAGGAATATTCTCGCGCAGATAGCCAATTAAGGTTGTCTTACCAGTGCCCGCTTTACCGCTAACAAAGACATAAGGGTCATGACGCTCGATAGCGTCGATTACGTCCTGGTATTCAGGGGTGATTTCAATATCGGAAACTGAGGGAGCGATCTCTGTACTCATAGGCATGGGGAACTATACTCCACCAAGAATTCAAGCGGCTAATGGCTAGTCAAATTAGCCTGACTAGCCCAGCAAATCTACTCGATTGCCGCCCAGCCTTTTAGCTCGGTACATCGACATATCAGCCAACTTCAGAACGTGCTCTGGCGTATCTGTCTCATCGAAAAATACCTTACAGCCAATACTTGCGCTAGAAAGATGCTCAATAATCTTACCCTCAAACCCCAATTGATAGGGCTCAATCAGGGCAGTTAAGATTTTCTCTGCAATAATTTTTACTTGTTCCAAGGCACTGTCTAAATCAGCACTAATCTCAGGTAAAACAATAACAAATTCGTCTCCGCCAAATCGCGCTACAGTGTCACTTTCGCGGATGCAAGATTGCATGCGACGAGCGCTTTCATTCAATAAAATATCGCCCACATGGTGACCATACTGGTCGTTAAGCTCTTTCAGCTTATCTAGATCTACAAACAATATGGCACCGTAGCGCTTACTGCGTTTGCTCACTGACATGGCGAATTTAATGCGGTCCATTAATAGATATCGATTCGGCAACCCCGTCAGATAATCATATAAGGCCAACTTTTGAACTTGATTCTCAAGCTGTTTGCGCTCCAACACGATGCTCACCAGATTCGAAGCCACTTCGATTTCCGCAATCTCTTCAATACTCGGTTGATGAGTCTCTTTACGATAAGTGGCAAAGGTTCCTAAAATTTCTCCTTTAGACGAGTAGACAGGATGAGACCAGCAAGATTTAAATCCAGTTTTATCAATAAGCGGTTTTGCTAACTCCCAGTTAGGATGAGTCTCCAAGTCTTCCGCAATCGAATTTTGTCCAGTTGCAACCGCATCTCCACAGCAACCCACTCCAGGACCAACAGAGAGAGATTCAACCGCCTCATTAAAGTAGCGCGGGATTCTAGGGGCAGCTCCAACTGTGAAGCTCTTCTTATCCTCATTGAGGAGAAGAATGCTGCAAAAAGTATTCGGATAACTTCTCTCTACATCAGACACAATTTAAAATAAAGCCACTTCTGTAGGACTATTTTTTGCCAATAGCTCCAAAACAGCATTGCGTGCTGCCTCTTGTTTTTGAACCTTCTGCTTGATGGTGATATCTTCAATAATTCCCCATACCATTTTTCGACCATCAGCATCATTGAGAGCAAAGCCTCTCAATGAAATCGGAAAGCGTGAGCCATTCTTGCGGATATATTCTTTTTGGTTGGGCCCAAAAAAACCTTTTTGATTTAATTGCTCAATCTGAGCACGCTCCTGAGCAGCATATTCGGTGGGAGTGATATCCCAAAATGAGAGCTTTAAAAAATCATCCTTACTGTATCCGGTGTACTCTAATAAGGCTGAGTTCACTTCTAAAAATTCACCAGTGCCATGATCAATTAAGGCCATACCAATTGGGGAATACTCAAATAGCACCTGAAATTTTTCCTCAGAGCGGCGTAACTTATGCTCACTAGCTTGACTAAGCTCACTAAAGACCTTGAATTCAGATTGATCGTCTTTGTATTTTTGTGCGATTTCTTGAAAAGCGTCTTTTTCAGCCATGAATGCATCAACCACTAAAGGGTCAAAGTGTGCCCCCTTTTTGTTTAGTATTTCTTGAACAGCATCCCCATGCTCCCATCCGGACTTATAGACTCGCTCGCTCACTAGGGCATCGTACATATCAGCCAAAGCCATGATGCGTGCTGACAATGGTATGCCCCGCCCTGCCAAGCCCTTTGGGTAGCCTTGACCATCCCAGCGCTCATGGTGAGAGCCTGCGATATCAATTGCCATCTTAATGACATCATCTTCCTCAACTTCTTCATCAAGCTGTGCTTTTGCAGATGAGAGAACATATTCACCAATCGTGGTGTGGGTTTTCATAATGCCCCACTCATCTTTATTGAGTGAACCCTCTTTATAGAGGATATGGTCTGGTATTCCAACTTTGCCGATGTCGTGCAGTGGTGCTGCCTTGTAGAGGCAATCAATCATCTGATCATTTAGAGTCTCAGGAAAATGGCCACTTTTTTTCAAACGTTCCGCCAAAATCCTGACATAGCCTTGTGTGCGAACGATATGGCTTCCAGTTTCATTATCGCGAGCCAATGCCAAGGCATTCAAACTAGAAAGCATCTTCAGTTCAGCATTAGAAGACTTCCTCTCCTCCTTCTTCCAGAGGCGCTCGAGCAAAATATTACTAATTGCAATATACACAAGCAAATTAGATGCAAGCCCAATACCTCGAAGTAGTGCCGGAAGCTCACTCTCCTGAAAGACGGTGATCGCGTTTGACTCCATCTGACTAGAAACATAAATGCGCAAAACTAGCATACTGATTTGGAAGATAAATGCCAACCCAAGCACATAGAAATGTCGGGTCTTATTACTTCTTGACTGAATGAGTACTTCTATCAAGCCCCATAAATTGATAGCCGAAATAACACTCACCATCAACAGCACACGTGCATCAAAAGAGCTGGCTTGGCGCATGAACTCAAAGAACGCTAGAAAAGTGGCAAACCAAAACCAATACAACCAAACAGGTATCAGCGCTTGTGGAATGCGCCAAGAACGAATAAATAGAATGGTAGCTAAGCCAGAAAATACAAGTGCAGTATTGCCTAAGGATAGAAAATACTGAGGGTTAAATCCAGCAGCAAAAAAACAGAGGCTGGACACCACCATTAATGTCAGGGAAGTTGGCCAATATAAATAAGAGTAGAGCCTCCCTTTTGGGTTCTTTCCGGAAAATGCTCCTAAGCAGATAATAAAAACAATTACCCCGTAAGACAGATAAAAGAGTTGGTTGAAGATCTCCATATGGTTTTTAGAATTCTGTCTTTATTAACCGGTTAATGCTCTTTAGAGCGCAATAAACTAACGCTTACATACAAAACAAGCAAACTCAATATAAAAATTAATTCTAATGGGCAAAAAGGTGTTTAAAGCATTTATTACCTCAAATATACCTATTTATAGTATATGAATA
>NZ_NCJB01000012.1:0-27095 GCF_002282275.1 Polynucleobacter sp. 39-46-10
AGATTACTGGGACCAACAAGGTTGCGCCCTATTGCAACCTATTGACCTTGAGGTCGGTGCCGGTACATCTCATACAGCCACTTTCTTGAGGGCCATTGGCCCAGAGCCATGGAAGGCAGCTTACGTCCAACCCTCGCGCAGACCAAAAGATGGTCGCTATGGAGAAAATCCAAACCGTTTGCAACACTACTACCAATACCAAGTAGTTCTGAAACCTGCGCCAGAAAATATTCTTGAGCTCTACTTGGGTTCCCTTGCAGCTCTAGGTCTCGATCTTCAAAAGAACGATGTCCGTTTTGTTGAAGACGACTGGGAAAACCCAACCCTGGGGGCATGGGGCTTGGGCTGGGAAGTTTGGCTTAATGGCATGGAAGTAACTCAGTTCACCTATTTCCAGCAAGTTGGTGGCATTGACTGTAAACCCGTTTTAGGCGAAATCACATACGGTATTGAGCGCTTGGCGATGTACATCCAAAATTGTTCCAACGTATACGACCTCGTCTGGGCAGATGGCATCTCATATGGTGATGTTTATCACCAGAATGAAGTGGAGCAATCTTGCTACAACTTTGAACACTCCAACACCGACCTATTATTTGCAAACTTCACTAACTATGAAAGTGAGGCCAAGCGCTTGATGGAAGTGCCATTAGCCTTACCAGCTTATGAAATGGTACTTAAGGCCGGACACACATTTAACCTACTTGACGCCCGCGGCGCCATTTCAGTTACAGAGCGTGCAGCTTATATCGGACGTATCCGCAATCTTTCTCGTGCAGTAGCGCAGGCTTACTTCGAGTCTCGTGTGAAATTGGGATTCCCGATGTGCCAACGTCAATCCAAAGCCTAAGCAGCTCGATCTAATTATGAGTACACCGAACTCCCTCTCTCGATCAGATAATCTTCTGATTGAAGTATTTACCGAAGAGCTTCCACCCAAATCATTACGTCGCTTGGGTGATGCTTTTAGTGAAGGTATTTATTCCGCACTGAAAGCTGCCGGCCTTTTGAGCGAAAACTCGGTTGCCACTGGCTTTGCTACACCACGTCGCCTCGCGGTTCAAGTAAGCAATGTATTGAGCCAAGCACCAGACTATCCAGTGCGCGAAAAGTTACTACCAACCAGCATTGCTTTTGATGCTGATGGAAAACCGACTGCGCCACTACAAAAGAAATTAGCCTCCTTGGGTTATGCTGATATTAATCTCTCGACTTTAGAAAAAGCAGGCGAAGGCAAGAATGAAGCTTTGTATCTAAACGTTGT
The DNA here is from genome assembly GCF_002282275.1 of Polynucleobacter sp. 39-46-10. Lineage (NCBI taxonomy): Bacteria > Pseudomonadati > Pseudomonadota > Betaproteobacteria > Burkholderiales > Burkholderiaceae > Polynucleobacter > Polynucleobacter sp. 39-46-10. The sequence goes on from NZ_NCJB01000012.1 coordinate 1,265, forward strand.
TGCCAAAGGCGCAGCGCTAGAACAAACCGCTCAACAAGCACTTGAGCAAACACTAAGCAAATTACCAATCGCCAAAATGATGCACTATCAAGTGCTCCAAAAAAATGGTGAATTGGAGGACGTTGAGTTTGCGCGCCCTGCACATCGCATCATTGCCCTTCATGGCAGACAAGCCCTGAATATCAGTGCACTAGGCATTGATGCAGAAAACCAAACAGAAGGCCACCGCTTTTTAGCTCCCGGCGTTATTACAATCGCCTCCGCTGATCAGTATGAATCCGATCTCACCACTAAAGCCAAAGTGTTGCCAAGTTTTAATAAGCGCCGTGAATTTATTGAATCCGCTTTATTAAAAGCCGCTGGCGCTGATTTAGTGTTGATGCCAGATAGCTTATTAGATGAAGTAACGGCTTTAGTTGAGTGGCCAGCAATTTATGAATGCCATTTTGATCAGGAGTTCTTAGAAGTGCCACAAGAATGCTTGATTCTGACAATGCAGACTAATCAAAAATACTTTGCTTTGACTGACCAGCAAGGTAAGTTACGCAATCGTTTCTTAATTGTTTCCAATATTGAGACTGATCAGCCAGAAGCAATCATTTCCGGGAACGAGCGCGTAGTGCGTCCACGACTTTCTGATGCACGCTTCTTCTTCCAGCAAGATCAAAAGCGTCCGCTGGCATCCCGCGTAGCCGATCTTGGAAAAGTGGTTTATCACAATCAGCTCGGCAATCAACTAGACCGCACCAAGCGTGTCCAAGGAATCGCTGTAGGTATTGCAAAAGCCTTATCTGCAGATGACACACTAGCTAGTCGCGCTGCTGAAATTGCTAAAACCGATTTACTGACTGATATGGTTGGCGAATTCCCAGAGCTTCAGGGCATCATGGGTCGTTACTATGCAACGCACGACGGCGAAAATACTGAAGTAGCCTCTGCTTGTAGCGAGCATTACATGCCTCGCTTTGCTGGTGACGCATTGCCAAAAACTCAGACAGGCACCATCCTTGCTATTGCCGATAAGCTAGAAACCTTAGTTGGTATTTGGGGTGTTGGACTTGCGCCTACTGGCGATAAAGACCCTTACGCCTTACGTCGTCATGCTCTAGGAATTTGCCGTCTTTTGCTAGAGAAAAATTTGAGCCTAAGCCTGCCCGAATTAATTGAACTGGCTCGCAAACAATTTCCGCAGAAAGATGTTCAAGAAAAAGCTAAGGCTGGAGATATTTACGCTTTCATTATTGATCGCCTGCGCGCTTACTTACGTGACCAAGCAGTTGCTGGCAAGCCATTCACTACCGAAGAAATTGATGCTGTATTAAGTCAGTCACCCGCTCAACTTAACGATTTAATTGATCGCCTCACTGCGTTGCGTGAATTTAATTCCCTAGCAGAGGCAGCTCAGTTAGCTGCTGCCAATAAGCGTATTAGCAATATTCTGAAAAAGAATGCCACTACCATTCCTGCAACCTGCTCAAGCAAGCTCTTACAAGTTCCATCTGAAATTGCATTACATCAGGCACTTGAGAAACTTACCCCGACACTGACTGCTGCTTATGAGCAACGTCAGTTCGTCAATTTATTGAAAGCACTCGTAGCCTTAAGCACCCCTATTGATCAATTCTTTGCCGATGTCATGGTGATGGATCCAAATCCAGAGCTGCGCGATAACCGCCTGGCTCTCCTGCAACAACTTCACCAGAAAATGAATCTCATTGCCGACCTCGGCAAATTAGCATGAGCACTAGCTCTTCTAAACTCATCATTCTTGATCGCGATGGCGTGATCAATGAAGATCGGGATGATTATGTGAAGTCAAGTGATGAGTGGGTTCCGCTGCCCGGCAGTCTTGAAGCTATCGCACTACTGAATCAGGCTGGCTATCAAATTGCCGTGGCGACCAATCAATCGGGTTTAGCGCGCGGCTATTTCAATATCAATGATCTCCATGCGATGCACGGCAAGATGGAGAAGCTACTCAAACCCTTGGGCGGCCATATCGATAGCATTTTCTTTTGTCCTCATACCGATGCCAACGCATGTGACTGCCGCAAACCCCTACCAGGGATGATGAAAGAGATCGCACTTCGTTACAAAAAAAATCAGAGTGCCACACCTTTACTGGGAGTGCCGATTGTTGGCGATTCCTTGCGTGACCTTCAGGCAGGTATTGCTTTAGGTGCTAGCCCACACCTGGTGTTAACTGGCAAAGGCGCCAAGACCCTAGATAAAGGTGATCTCCCGGAGGGCACACAAATTCATGCAGATTTGATGGCATTTGCGCGTGTACTCTTGCAAGATAAGGTTTAATGCCAATATGACTTTTATTCGCTCAGCCCTATTTACCCTCTTTTTGCTGATATTCACCCCAATTTGGTCGGTGCTTTGCATTCTGGTTTTCCCCTTCCTTAATCCTGAGAATCGCTATCGCTTTATCGGCCTCTGGAATAAGGTAGTGATCTGGATCTTGCAACCACTCTGTGGCATTCGTTACGAGATTCGCGGAATGGAAAATATGATGGCGGTTTTAGATAAACCAGTTGTCGTGCTTAGCAAACATCAATCTGCATACGAAACCATTTTTTATATTGCCAAGCTTCCTAAGCAAGTCTGTTTCGTTTTTAAAAGAGAATTGCTGTGGATCCCCTTCTTTGGTTGGGCTTTGGCTTTGCTTAAAATGATTCACATTAATCGCAATAGCAAAGAAACTGCCGCCCTCTCCATCGTCGGCCAAGGGAAAAAGCGCTTAAGTGAAGGCAAATGGATTTTGTTATTTCCAGAAGGAACTAGAACGCCTACCGGGTCTCACAAACCCTACAGCAAAGGTGGCGCAAGGCTAGCAAGTGCTACCGAGGCACTTGTGATTCCAATTGCCCACAATGCGGGTCGCTGCTGGCCTAAGAACAGCTTTCTAAAACAGCCTGGAACAGTGATCTTCTCAATCGGGCCTGCAATCACCTCTGCTGGTAAAACAGGTGGGCAGCTTCATCAAGAAGTAGAAAAATGGATCGAAGCTGAAATGCGAGTAATTGATCCTACTGCTTATCAGTAAAACCAAAAGCTTAGTGGGCTAAAGTTTTGGCCCACTCAATATAGCGCTCCACCGGAATATCTTGGGCACGCGCTTTTAATTCAGATTCAGATAAAGTCAGTCGATCAGCAAAGGCTGATAGGTTAGTGCGTAGCATTTTTCTTCTTTGAGAAAACGCCGCAGCGACTACTTTTTCCAAGGCATGCCACTGTGCATTGTTTAAGCTGAAATCCCTTCGTGGAATCATTCGCACTACCGCCGAATTCACTTTAGGTTGCGGATCAAAAGCTTCGGGTGGAACTTCTAAAACTTGCTCCATATCGTAGCGGGCTTGCAACATCACAGAAAGCCGACTAAATTCAGAGCCGCCCGCCTTGGATACCATGCGCTCTACAACTTCGGCTTGAAGCATAAATACCTGCTCATCGATCACATTTGCAGCAGAAACAAGATGAAAAAGTAATGGGGTGGAAATGTTGTAGGGCAAGTTACCAACAACCTTACACAGTCCACTATTGGCTGGACGGGCGTTCGCCCATTCCAGAAAGTCAAACTTGAGCGCATCCCCCTCAATGACACGAAGACCCTTAAGATTCTCTTGATTCCAATAAGCTACCAGGTCTCGATCGATTTCGAGAAGGTCTAAATGATCGAGATTGCTCAATAAGGGCTTTGTTAGCGCACCAAGGCCAGGACCAATTTCAATCACGTGCATATTGTCACTTGGATTGATTGCAGCAACGATGGAATAAATAACTCCAGAGTCTTGCAAAAAGTTTTGACCAAATCGTTTACGAGCGCGATGCGTCATAGTTTTAGATTCTTTACGTTCTTCATATTTACTGCTAATTGATAGGCGAGTCGCAAAGCCTCTAGCATGCTACCAGAGTCTGCCAGGCCTTTACCAGCAAGGTCTAGCGCTGTACCGTGATCTACCGAAGTGCGAATAATCGGCAAGCCTAAGGTGACATTCACGCCACCACCAAAGCTCACAAACTTAAATGGCGCCAAACCTTGATCGTGATACATCGCAATAAAAGCATCTAAACCATCTAAACCATTGGCATCGAACATCGTGTCACCCGGGTAGGGCCCACTCACCTGAATACCCAACTGTTTGGCAGCTTCGATAGCAGGAGCAATCACATCAATTTCTTCGCGACCAAGATAGCCTGATTCACCTGCGTGGGGATTAAGTCCTGCCACCCGAATCACAGGCTTATCAATGCCAAATTTTGTCCGCAAATCCCGATCGACGATCTGAATCGTTTCCAGAATATGCTGACGATCAAGTGCGTCAGGAACTTCTTTTAAAGGTAGATGGGTTGTAACTAAAGCCACCCGGAGGTCGCGGCTTTTCTGTAAACCTAAAAATCCCGCTGGCAATGTCGCACACAACATCATGACAACATGCTCCTGACGGCAAAGCTTAGCTAGATATTCAGTATGTCCGGTAAATAAGCCATCGCTTGAAGTATCGCCCTCATTGATCACACTTTTTTGTATGGGCGCAGTCACCATCGCATCAAAGCGCCCGTTAAGGCATCCTTTAACAGCGGCATCCAGAACATTTAGAACATACTGAGCATTAGCGGGATTGAGCTGACCGGCTATTGCTGGAGCGCCTAGTGCAATAGATTCCACCTTCAAACGATTCGATAAAGCTGGAGGAATCTTGGTCGCTGGAATTAAGCTGGGGTCACCAAGCAAAGTAATCGTACTTACAGGCTGCTCTCGCAAAAAAGCTAAAGCAGCTGCAACAGAAACTTCTGGACCAACCCCTGCGGGCTCTCCAGAGCTAATGACTAAATTAACGAGGGCTGGCTGCTGGATCATCTGCGTTAATGATCTTCACCGTAGCGGTGTCGCGTAATTCACGTAGCCAATCTTGATAAGCCTGCTCAAACTTGCGCTCACGAATTGCTGCGCGGGCAAATTGACGCTGCTTCTCCAAGGTCAACTGAGCCTCACGACGCTCAAGCACCTGAATCAAATGCCAGCCAAACTCCGTCTTCACTGGATTGCTGACTTCACCAATTTGCAAGCGATTCATTGCTTGATCAAACTCCGGAACTAAATCGCCAGGACCCATCCAGCCTAGATTGCCGCCATTGGCTGCAGATCCATCTTCGGAATATTTTTTAGCTAACTCACCAAAATCAGCAGTCTTTGCACGAACCTGATCACGATAACCAGCGAGGCGTCTTTCAGCATCTTGATCCGTTAAACCAGCACGACTACGCAATAAGATATGACGAGACAAAGTCTGCGTCACCATGATGTTTTGAGGGGTAGTTGCACTTTCTTGAGGGGCAGCTTGCTGTGGCTCAGGAGCACCGGCAACTAGCGCACGACGATCTAGAACCTTCAGAACGTGATAGCCAGCAGGGCTCTTAACCACTGCATTGGCAACTTGTCCGCCACCCGTATTTCTCACGGCCTCATAAAATAATTGTGGCAAGCGATCTGGGGTACGGTAACCCAACTCCTGAAACTTAATCTTTGGATTATCTTTTGCGGCCATTGCACCCAATTGCAAGAAATCAATATCGCCACGCGCTTCACGCAAGAGGGATTCTGCTTTCTTTTTTGCCTCAGCCTGAGCGCCAGCACCAGCACTTGCATCAGCAGGAATAAAAATCTGTGCAACATCAATTTCTTCGGGCTCACCTTTTGCAGCTGGGGTGGAGCGTGCAGGCTTTCCTCCTCCGGCTACTGCACGATTACGATCAGAAATAAAGTTATCTACCTCTGCATCAGAAATCTTAATCTTGCCCTCTACCTCACGCTCACGATAGCGACTAATAATCACATCATCCCGCAACATTTGGCGGTAGCGATCATAGGTACTACCTGTAGCGGCAATTTTTACCTTCAACTCAGCAACTGTTAATTTATTCTTAGCCGCAATATCACCAATAATCTTGTCAAGCTCTTTATTGCTAACCGTCACCCCTTCTTGCTCAGCATTTTGCAATTGAATCTTTTCGACAATGAGGCGCTCAAGCACGGTCTTGCGTAAAGTGGCTGCATCAGGAAGTTTAGTTCCCTGCTTTTGTAGGGCTGCGATGCGATCGTCAATTTCTTTACGTGTCACATAACCGGTATTGACAACTGCCGCAACACCATCAATGTTTCGAATTTTGCTATCAGCTAAAGTCTTTGAGCCATCTTGCGAAAACGCGATCTGAGGCAATAAAACAGCTCCAGCCAAAAGCATCGCTGCAAGAGCTTGAATAAATCGATTCCTACGCATCATTGATAGTTCTCATATATTGAAGGTGGTATAGGCTTAGAAGTAGGCATATATCCGGGAACATTCAGCTTCATGATATCAACTGGATTGCTACCAGCGCTACCGAAGCCCCTAAATTCTATTTGGAATAAAACCTGGGTGGTGGTTATTTGTGAGGTATTGAGCATCTGTGAGTAGGCCCCACGTAAAGTCCAGCAGTCACGCATCCACTCCAAAGCCACCAGCGTATTAAGCGTTTTGGTAGTTAAAGCGTCGTAACCCCAGCGACCCAAAACTGAAACCTCGCGTGTAATTGGCCACTGGCCTGAGACGTTGTATTGATCAGTAGTAGTGACTGCGGTTGAAACAGGGGTTAGTTGATTGGTTGATCCAAAAACGTTTCGATAACCAAAATTCAAGCTGCGCCCTGGTGTTGGACGCCAGCTCCCTCCAACAGTTGTTTGCATTAAGCGGTTTAATTGTGTGTTGTACTGACCGAACACATCAGCACTAAAGTTTCCAAGCAAGCGAACCGATCCAGCCCCTAGGGTGTCTGAATAGGTTGTCGGGTTTGTATTTGTAGCTCCGAGAGTCACTTTCTGCCCGGTAAAGTCCTGTCTTTGCGCAAGCGTTACTGTCGCACGTTCTGCACCAGTATTCGCCTCGATCATACGACTGGTCATACCCATAGTCAGCTTATTGTTATCCGCAATACGATCATTACCCACAAAGTCATTTTCTGCAAAGATTTGACTTATTCCAAAACCTGCATATGCCGTATCAAAAACTGGCGTGTAGGTTTGATTCTGATAGGGCGTGTAAACATAAAACGCTCTCGGCTCCATCGTAAGCAACATATCGCGCCCAAAGAAGCCCTTTAATTCCGTGGCATCTCTTTCAAACGCCAATCCTGAATCAAGGCTAAATGTAGGCAAAACAAATCCTTGGGCACTTGGGGCTCCCAATGTATAGGCCTGAACAGCGTAGTTATTGGCCTGAAAGCTCATCTTTGGGGTGAAGTAATAGCCTGGTGTAATCTGAGGCAAGGCCATTGCGCCTTTGATTACCGTGCGATCAGCTTGGCTATACAAATAAGTACCATAAGGTGAGCCTGCTGGGGCTGCGTAGGGATCGCTATTAACGTTGTATGTAAAGCGGGTTAAATCTGTAGAAAACGTGGTTACAGGACCGGATGGCAAGGTGATGTATTTACCACTAGCGTCGGCCACTGCTGGAGTTAAGCGATTGTTATAGGTCGCAGTGATGTTCGGCAAAATATTGTATGGGGACTGCACAGTCACAGTTGGATCAGGCTGTAAGGTCTGGAAAGTCATCGCTCTTGCAGCGACGGTCCAGTTACTGAGGCTGCCGGTCAAGTTCTTGGTGGTGCCAACTTCTTGACGAAACTGGTTGGTAACTGCACCAGCAATGCTTTGTGAAAAGTCTACTGGATATAAGTTATCCGAAACACGAGCCATATTGGCATAGCCGGTCCAAGCTCCAGCAATAGGGATGCCGCCCATTCCCAATAAGTCACCACTAAAGTTCTGCCTTTGCTGCCAATCGTACCGCCAACGATCAGTGCCGGTCTTACGGTCATAAGGAAGATAGTCTCCACCCAAACTTCCCGCATACTGCTGATCCAAGAACTGATACTTGGCGCCTAACTGAACACCACGTTGACCCATCACCCGAGGCGTCAATAACAAATCACGATTAGGTGCAATATTGACGTAGTAAGGCTGCGTTATATCAATACCATTATTGGAGTTATACCCGGCTACTGGCGCTAAGATTCCGGAACGACGTTGATTTGATGTGGGGGCAGTGAAGTAAGGCACATAAGCAATGGGAACATCAAAGAATCGCATGACACCATGCGTACCAACCATTTCTTTTTGCTCGTTATCAATCTCCAGCGTACTGGCCGTGAAATACCAATCTAAATTTTCTGGGGTACAAGTTGTGTAGGTGGCTTTATCAAACACAAACACATCTGCAGTTTCAATGGTTAATTTATTTGCATTACCGCGGGCTCGGTTATCACGCAGTTCGTAATTCGGGGATTCCATTTCCCCTTCACGCGCATCTACTCTAAGGCGTGCTTTTGGCCCTTTGAATAATGTATTGCCTTTTGAAAATTCAGTATTGCCAGACAAATTTGCAACGTCGGAATCAGGATCGTATTTAATTTCATCCGCCTTAATCACCGCACCATTTCGACGAATTTGCGCACGCCCTTTTAAGCGCATCTCGCGATCAACAATTCCATCGATTGAATCACTAGAGGTAAACGTTAAAGCTTGTCCATCGCCAATGGGTTTACCGACCCGTAATTGATCATCCAACTTTAAGACGGTGACATCGCCACGATCAGGAATTAAAACGGAGTTAGCGGAGCTACCCAAGGACTGCGCAGAAGGGGGTAAAGGTGCGGGTGCCTGAGCCATACTTGAGAGGGCAAATTGCGACAATGTAACCCCCATCATTACGCGCAGGGTGACAGATAAAAAAAGAGGGGCGCAAAGGCCGGCGCGACGGCGATAATGACTCATAGATCCAGACCCGCCTTATTATACGAATCGACCATGACTGACTCTCGCTTAGACTCCCTCCGTAGCTGGCTAAAAGGCCTTGAACCTAGCTGGCAATTAGATCTATCCACTTTAGCCCCCGCTTCAGCTGATGCCAGCTTTCGGCGGTATTTCCGGATTGAGTCCAAAAACCCGGATTTTCCAACTTTGATCGTGATGGATGCTCCGCCCCAACATGAGCCCTTAGATGCCTTCATTAGGGTCGATTTATTGTTCGAAAATGCCGGTCTAAACGTCCCGAAAATTTTAGAAAAGAATGTGGCTGAAGGCTTTCTTTTACTCAATGATCTTGGCACCAAAACTTATCTTGCAGAACTCAATGCTGAGAGAGCAGATCATCTCTACAAAGATGCAACCCACGCTTTAGTCCAAATGCAATTAGCAAGTAAACCTGATGTATTGCCAAACTACGATGAAGCACTCTTGCAACGTGAATTAGATTTATTTCCTGAGTGGTATCTCAAGAAACATTTGCACATCGAATTAACTGAACTGCAACACTCTCAAATCAGGCAAGCATTTGAACTCATCATTCAAAATAATCTTGCTCAAGCAAAAGTCTATGTGCATCGAGACTATCACTCACGCAATCTAATGGTGACTAAAAAAAATAATCCTGGTGTGATCGATTTTCAAGATGCGGTTTATGGCCCCATCACTTACGATGCTGCTTCACTCTGGCGTGATGCTTACATTGCGTGGCCCGAAGAACGCGTGATTGATTGGGTGATTAAATTTTGGGAAGAAGGTCGCCAAGCTGGCTTGCCTATGCCAACTGATTTTGGTCAGTTCTATCGTGACTTTGAGTGGATGGGTTTACAACGCCACCTGAAAGTCTTAGGAATTTTTGCAAGGCTGTTTCATCGCGATGGCAAAGATGGTTATCTCAAAGATATTCCATTGGTACTCGAGTATGCGATTGCCACGGCTAATCGCTATATTGAATTAAAGCCCTTGGCACGCATATTAGAGTCGACGCGCCCCACTAAGGAATAACAACAAACCGTCATGAATAAGCGCAATCTCATTCCGTGCTTTTTACTGGCCGCCGGTCGAGGCGAGCGCATGCGTCCACTCACCGATGAATTGCCTAAGCCACTTCTCACAATCAAAAACAAATCCTTACTTGCTTGGCATTTAGAAGCCTTGAGTACGGCTGGCATTAAAGAAGTTGTCATTAACCATGCCTGGCTTGGTCACAAGATCGAGGAAGCTTTAAGCAACGGCAGCCAATTCGATCTCAACATCACCTACTCTCCAGAAACTAGCGCCCTTGAAACTGCGGGCGGTATTCGCAAGGCCCTCCCCTTACTGAACCCCAGCGATTATTTCTTAGTAATTAATGGGGATGTTTTTAGCCCAAACCTACCAATTCATGAGCTTTTAGAGCAGGTTACTCGTTTGCGCAGCATGTCAAACAAGCCTTTGGCGCATCTTTTGATGGTTCCCAACCCGGTGCAGCACCCTGAGGGGGACTTTTATCTGAAAGACTCCAAAGTGACCAATCAACTACTAGATGGAGCTGAAAAACTCACTTTTTCTGGAATTGGGCTTTATCACCGAGAGCTCTTCAAGGATTTAGAGCTAGGCTCACCCGCTAAGCTAGCACCCCTTCTCAGGGAGGCAATGACTAAAAATAGAGTGTCCGGTGAAAAATATACTGGACCGTGGCACGATGTAGGTACACCCCAACGATTACAAGAACTCAATGCAGCGAATGACTAATTCCGCCATTTACCAACAACGTCGAGTTGAACTCGCAAAACTGATCTGCGCCAAAACTGGCGGTGGCATCGCCATCATCACTACAGCACCTGAGACTGCGCGTAATCGCGATAGCGAGTTTCCCTATCGTCACGACAGCGATTTCTTCTACCTCACCGGCTTTGAAGAGCCGGGTGCAACGCTCGTATTAAAGATTGCTGGGTCGGCATCACAAGCCCAACTCGAATCACATCTTTTTTGCAGACCCAAAGATGCAGAGCGTGAAATTTGGGATGGTATTCGTTTAGGGCCAGATGCAGCACCTGCAACCTTAGGCGTAGAGTACGCTCACAGTAATCATGAGTTAGATAAAAAACTGGGTGAGTTATTGGCAGATCAAGATGCTGTCTATATTCGCCTCTCAGAAAGTGCTGAGACCGATCGCCGTTTACGACATTGGATGAAACAAGTAAGAGCGCAAGCTCGTGCTGGCGTGAATCCACCTTCAGAATTTCATGATGTAGAAAGTCTGATTCATGAAATGCGTCTCTTTAAAGATGTACATGAAATCGACATCATGCGTCGTGCTGCCCAAATTTCTGCACGCACGCACATTCGTGCCATGCAAGCCTGCAAACCCGGTATGCGTGAATACCACCTCGAGGCAGAGCTACTGCATGAGTTCCGCTATAGCGGTGCACAAAGCGTTGCGTACAACAGCATTGTTGCTAGCGGAGCCAACTCCTGCATTCTGCATTACCGTGCCGGCGATACTGAACTGCGTAGTGGTGAACTCTGCTTGATCGATGCGGGTTGCGAGCTTGATGGCTACGCATCAGATATCACCCGCACCTTTCCGGTAAGTGGAAAATTTTCAGGGCCACAACGGGCTCTTTATGACATCACACTAGCTTCCCAAGAAGCTGCCATTGCAGCAACCAAGCCGGGCAATACTTTTATGCAGCCACATGAGGCTGCACTTAAGGTGCTCACTCAAGGCTTGCTCGATGAGAAGCTACTCAAACTTGCAGAGTTAGGCTCGTTAGATAACGCGATTGAAACGGGCGCCTATCGTCGTTTCTATATGCATCGCACCTCACATTGGTTAGGCATGGATGTACATGATGTTGGCTCATATCGTGAACCACTGAGTGCCGCAACAAACTCATTAGAAAAGCCATGGCGCCTTCTCCAATCGGGCATGGTGCTGACTATTGAGCCAGGCCTATATGTTCGCCCTGCCGATGATGTAGATGAGCCCTTCTGGAATATCGGCATCCGCATTGAAGATGATGCTGTAGTGAATGATTCTGGATGTGAATTAATTTCTCGCGGCGCACCCGTCAAGCCCGATGAAATCGAAGCGCTAATGAAGAATAATTAAATTGCCAAACATGTCAGCAACAAAATTCGATATTGTGATTCAGGGTGGTGGACCAGTTGGCCTAGCCTATGCAGCATGGTGCTTGCAAAAATTTCCTGAAGCAAAAATCGCTTTGCTGGACCGCAACCCTGTAGATGATGCGAACTTAGCTGCTGCTGACAGTCGAGGAATTGCCTTATCGCACGGTAGCAAGCTGCTACTAGATACCATTGATGCGTGGCCTACTGAATGTGCTGATATTCATCGCGTGCATGTGTCACAAGCAGGTCGCTTTGGTCGTGCTCTCATGACTCGCGAAGAATTGAAACAAGATGCACTAGGTCACATCATTCGCTATCGCGATATTCACTTGACTTTGCGCAAAGCCTTAAGAGCTATTCAAACAAAAAGTCCGAATTTTGTTTGGAAGCATATCGATGCGCAAGCAGACACATCAGGCATTCAAGCCAAATCTGTAGTTCATGCTGAAGGTGGTTTATTTAAAACACAGGATTGGGTAGAGTCAGGCAGAGACTATGAGCAATCAGCCTTAGTTGGCTTGGTAGAGGTTGAGAATGCAGCACCCCATCAAGCATGGGAGCGATTTACATCCGAAGGACCTTTGGCGGTTTTACCAAGTCACTATGGTCCCAATATTCTGAATCTGGTTTGGTGTGGAACCCCAAGCTCCTCACAAGCACGCCTTGCCTTAAGTGATGCTGAATTTCTGAAAAGCCTGCAAGCGGAGTTCGGCTCACGCATTGGTCAGTTTCTTAAAATCCAAGATCGTCGTCTTTATGAGTTGGGACTTAACTACCGCAAAGAAATTACTCAGGGCCATGAGGTTTGGATTGGCAATGCTGCCCAGACCTTGCACCCTGTTGCAGGACAGGGGCTCAACCTCGGACTGAGAGATGCCTATCTCTTGGCCGAAAAACTCAGTGCACTTTTCTCCAAGCCCGAAGATCAAAAAACCCCCATAGCAATAGAAGCAACCTTGAAAGACTATGCCCAAAGCCGGAAGGCAGATCGGTCTGCCACTATTGGCCTAACTGACTTTATGGCAAGGGTTTTCACCTCAAATCTACTTCCTATCGTGATCGGTCGTGGATTAGCCTTATCGGCCCTCCAATGGTTCCCGCCAGTCAAAACAGCCTTGGCTCGCCAGATGATGTTTGGTAGGCGCTAAGGGGCTGAAATAGCCTCCAAAATACAAGCATTCCCCGTTTGATCTAAATCAGTGAATCTGCCTATTTTTTAGGCAGATTTAGGCTGACCTGTGCTAAAGTGTCACCCTTTCCCAAGCACTGGAAGCCCTCCAGCACCCAAGCTAAAAACCATGAAGATTGGTCAGCACCTTCTCGCAAATAGATTGTTTGTAGCCCCAATGGCTGGGGTAACGGATCGTCCATTTCGTCAGCTTTGCAAAAAGCTCGGGGCTGGCTATGCCGTATCTGAAATGATTGCCTCCAATGCATTGCTTTGGAAGAGCGAGAAAACCCAACGTCGCGCTAACCACCAAGGTGAATTTAAGCCGATTGCAGTCCAGATTGCCGGGGCCGATCCGCAGATGATGGCTGCAGCTGCCAAGCTCAACGTCGATCATGGCGCCCAAATTATTGATATCAATATGGGCTGTCCAGCCAAAAAGGTATGCAATATTGCAGCTGGTTCTGCGCTATTGAGAGACGAGCCTTTAGTACAGCAAATTTTGGAAGCCATAGTTCAAGCTGTAGGCGTAGGGCCTGATGCTGTTCCTGTCACCTTAAAGATTCGGACAGGCTGGGATCGCGAACATAAAAATGCGATTGATATTGCACGTCTCGCTGAGAAATCTGGCATCTCCATGTTGACCGTACATGGTCGTACAAGGGCTGATCTTTACCATGGCGAAGCGGAGTACGAAACCATTACCGCAGTGAAGAATAGTGTTGCCATTCCGGTGGTTGCGAATGGCGATATCACTACTCCAGAAAAAGCAGAATTTGTTTTAAAAGAAACTGGTGCCGATGCCATCATGATTGGTCGTGCCGCTCAAGGGCGTCCTTGGATCTTTCGTGAGATCAATCATTTTCTCGAAACAGGTGGCAAGCTACCAACACCGCAGATCAATGAGATTCAAGAAATCATGAATGCCCATTTGATTGATCACTATGAGTTCTATGGCGAATATGTCGGCTTACGCACTGCGCGTAAGCATATCGGCTGGTATTGCAAAGGTTTACGTGACTCTCATGCCTTCCGTCAAAGAATGAATACTGCTGATGATTGCAAAACCCAATTACAGATGGTGAATGATTTTTTCAATGAAATGAAATCACATTCTGATCGTTTGTTATTTTTAGAAGCAGCCTAAATTTAGTTTTTAGTTATTTAATTTATCCATGACCAATAAGCACCCCATCACTGAATGCATTGAAACCCAACTCCAAGGTTACTTAGACGATCTCAAAGGTACACCTCCATCCGACTTGTACCAAATGGTCCTAGCTGTAGTTGAAAAGCCGATGCTCGAATTGGTAATGCAGCATGCAAAGCAGAATCAATCTTTGGCTGCGCAGTACCTTGGCATCAATCGCAATACGCTACACAAGAAGTTGGTTGAGCACCAGCTCCTGAAATAAGCCAGACCTCATTCGTCAATTCTTGATTAATTCAACCTTCTGAAAAACTATGATTCGTACAGCCCTACTCTCTGTTTCCGATAAAAATGGCATTGTGCCGTTTGCTAAAGCCCTTCATGAGCAAGGCATCAAGCTGATCTCTACAGGTGGCACGGCAAAACTCTTGGCTGAAAATAATCTACCGGTAGTAGAAGTATCTTCACTCACTAAGTTCCCAGAGATGCTGGATGGCCGCGTCAAGACATTGCATCCGATGGTGCATGGTGGCTTATTGGCTCGTCGAGACTTCCCCGAGCATATGGCTGCTTTAAAAGAGCATGGCATTAATACGATCGACATGCTCGTGATCAACCTCTATCCGTTTAACGAGACGGTTGCTAAAGCAGATTGCTCATTTGAAGATGCGGTTGAGAACATTGATATTGGTGGCCCAGCAATGTTGCGCGCCGCTGCTAAGAATCACCAAGATGTGACCGTACTCATTTCTCCAGAAGATTACGCACCCGTACTCGAAGAAATGAAAGCCAATAAGAACGTAGTTTCTTATAAGACCAATTTGGGCCTGGCTAAAAAAGTATTTGCCCACACCGCCCAATACGACGGCGCGATTGCGAATTATCTATCTGCATTGGGTGATGATCTCGATCACAAGAAGCGTTCTGCTTATCCAGAAACGCTGCATCTGGCCTTTGAAAAAGTACAAGAGATGCGCTATGGCGAGAACCCACACCAATCTGCAGCTTTCTATAAAGACATTTATTCAGTCGATGGTGCGCTTGCCAACTACAAACAATTGCAAGGTAAAGAGCTCTCCTATAACAATATCGCTGATGCTGACTCTGCCTGGGAATGCGTCAAGAGTTTTACCGGCAATGCTGGCGGCGCTGCAGCGTGCGTCATCATTAAACATGCCAATCCTTGTGGTGTAGCGGTAGGTGCCAATGCACTTAAGGCCTATCAAAAAGCATTTAAAACAGATCCGAGCTCAGCATTTGGCGGAATCATCGCCTTCAACGTGCCATGTGATGGTGCCGCAGCTGAAGCGATTTCTAAGCAGTTTGTGGAAGTATTGATTGCTCCAAGCTTTAGCGATGAAGCTAAGGCCATCTTTGCTGCCAAGCAAAATGTGCGCTTATTAGAAATTCGTTTGGGCGCTGCATTTAATACTTTTGATTTCAAACGTGTTGGTGGTGGCTTGCTAGTTCAATCTCCTGATGCCAAGAATGTGCTTGAGAACGAAATGCGTGTTGTTAGCAAGCGTCTTCCAACCCCAAGCGAAATGCACGACATGATGTTTGCATGGCGCGTTGCAAAGTTTGTGAAGTCCAATGCGATTGTGTATTGCGCTAATGGTATGACTCTCGGTATCGGCGCTGGTCAGATGAGCCGCGTAGACTCTGCTCGCATGGCAAGTATTAAGGCTGAGAACGCAGGCTTAAGCCTCAAAGGTTCTGCAGTGGCAAGTGATGCTTTCTTCCCATTCCGTGACGGCTTAGACGTCGTTGTGAATGGTGGTGCAAGCTGCGCTATCCAACCAGGCGGCAGCATGCGTGATGATGAAATCATTGCAGCAGCGAATGAACATGGCATCGCTATGATTTTTACCGGCACACGCCACTTCCGCCACTAATCACTTATGCGCTGGATAGGAATCGACCCAGGTCTACGAACAACGGGTTTCGGTGTTATTGATGTTGATGGCCAAAAACTGAGCTACGTAGCCTCTGGGACGATTGAAAGTGGAGATCCAGCACAAGGTCTTCCCGAAAGACTGGGAATCTTGTACGCGGGTATTAAGGAAGTGCTGGAGACCTACCATCCAGAGCAAGCGGCTATTGAAGAAGTATTTCTCAATGTCAATCCTCGGTCTACCCTGATGCTGGGACAAGCTCGAGGAGCGGTGATTGCAGCCCTGGTATCCGACAAGCTCCCTGTCGCTGAATACAGTGCATTGCGAGTAAAGCAATCCATTGTGGGAACCGGTAGAGCTACTAAACCCCAAGTTCAAGAAATGGTGAAACGTTTATTGCGCCTAAGTCGTGCACCAGGAACAGATGCAGCAGATGCCTTAGGGGTAGCCATTTGCGCCGCGCATCATGCCCAGATTCCGAAAGCAATTACTGCCGCTCTTGCACCTAAAAAGAGTAGAAAGAAATAACAATAAAAACAGGTTAAGATCTTTACATGATTGGTCGCATACAAGGCATTCTCGTCTCAGTTCATCCACCCCGCCTCTTGGTAGATTGCCAAGGTGTTGGCTATGAGATCGACGTGCCGATGAGTACTCTGTATCAATTACCAGAGACCAATCAAAAAATTACACTTCTCACGCATTTTCAAGTTCGTGAAGATGCGCAGCAACTCTTTGGCTTTGCTACAGAAACTGAGCGTGAAGCATTTAGACAGCTGATCAAGATTAGCGGCGTCGGCTCGCGCACTGCCCTTGCGGTACTTTCTGGCATGAGCGTCAATGAATTAGCCCAAGCAATTACTATGCAAGAGGCAGGCCGCCTAACTCAAGTCCCTGGCATTGGCAAAAAGACTGCTGAGCGCCTTTGCCTTGAACTCAAAGGAAAGTTGGCTCCCGATTTAGGAATTGTGGGCGGCAAACCTCAGGCGATTGAAGCGAACAGCGAAGTATTGCAGGCTCTCTTGGCGCTAGGCTATTCAGAAAAAGAAGCGCATCTTGCCCTCAAACAAATACCACCTGACACCACAGTTTCAGACGGTATCCGTATGGGCCTTAAATACCTCTCGAAGTCTTCATAACTAGTTACTCAAACACCACTACACTTGCAGTATGGCAATCCACACAGAAGACCTCAGCTCAATTCCCGAAGACTTACCGGAGGGAAATGACCGCATCGTTAGTGGTGCAGCTGGAAACTCAGAAGCCATCTTCGAAAGAGCCTTGCGTCCTAAGCAGCTAGATGAGTATGTTGGCCAAACCAAAGCCCGCGCCCAATTAGAGATTTTCATTACCGCAACCAGGGCCCGTCAAGAAGCCCTGGATCACGTTCTCTTGTTTGGCCCTCCCGGATTAGGTAAAACCACCCTGGCTCACATCATTGCTAGAGAGCTTGGTGTGAACTTGCGCCAAACTAGTGGCCCAGTTCTAGATAGGCCTGGTGATCTTGCTGCCTTACTGACCAATTTAGAAGCAAACGACGTTCTTTTTATTGATGAGATTCATCGCCTCTCTCCGGTAGTTGAGGAGATTCTCTATCCAGCACTAGAGGACTACAGCCTAGACATCATGATTGGCGAAGGTCCTGCAGCACGAAGTGTCAAAATTGATCTCAAGCCATTCACTTTGATTGGCGCGACCACTCGTGCCGGCATGCTCACCAATCCATTGCGAGACCGCTTTGGCATTGTGGCAAGACTGGAGTTCTACACCACCGAAGAGCTCACCAAAATTATTACGCGCTCCGCCAGCTTACTTAAAGCCGATATTGACCCTGAGGGATCAGTTGAGATTGCGAAGCGTGCTAGAGGTACTCCTCGCATTGCTAATCGCCTGTTACGTCGGGTGCGTGACTATGCCGAAGTCAAAGGTACTGGCACCATCACTAAAGACATGGCTGATGCCGCATTAAAGATGCTCGATGTTGATCCAAGCGGCTTTGATGTGATGGATCGCAAATTACTAGAAGCCATCTTGCACAAGTTTGATGGTGGGCCAGTAGGTATTGATAATTTAGCAGCAGCAATTGGTGAAGAGCGTGACACCATTGAGGATGTCTTAGAGCCTTACCTGATTCAACAAGGCTATCTACAAAGAACCTCCAGAGGAAGAGTAGCAACGCGTCAGGCCTATGAGCATTTTGGGCTCACGCCACCGAGCAACTCTAACAATCTAGACTAAATCTTAAAGTTCTAATCAAAAGACCCGCAATAGCGGGTCTTTTTCCATCAATCCAAATACTTTCTACAAACCAACCGTATACGTCGCCATTACAGTAGTAGTTGAGACGCCTTGATAAGGCTCTTGACGGTAGATGCCTGTAACACCCAAGCGCTGATTCTTAACAACATCGTAATAAGCACCGAGCATTGCTGTCGGACGAGTCTTCACAGGGTTGGCATTAAAGTTCACTGGAGTTAAACCATTAATACCTGTCGCAGAATAAGTACCATTTGCAGTCTTAGTGTCGCTTTCAACACCAGCACTAGCAAAGACAGTTGCCTTAGGGATAAATCGATAAGAAGCACCCACTCCAGCTAGAGCAGTAGTCGCATTGGTATTTAAGGCGCTGTAAGTCAACGGTGCCGTAACTGTTGTTGAGGTGCCTTCGCTATAGCCACCCATATTATTCTGGGTGTAGCGCATTCCCATATAGGGAGCAACAATCACTTGTGGTGTAATTGCAAAACCATACTTCGCAGTAACTTGTGCGCCCTGACTATTTAGCTGGGATGATCCCGTACCCGCCTCTGACGTTCCAACCGCTTGACGGTTTACCGTCGTATTCTTTTGACCATATGCTGCGGATACTTTAACCTCGGCACCCGTTCCATCGGCACGTTCATTCCAGGCGCCAAACAAACCAATCAATGGAGTGTTATTAGCAAGATTAACGGTGCTACCAGAATTATTCACAGATAAATTCTGATCAGCATAAGCACCAATACGAACTTGAGGATGCACTTTATAAGCTGCAATCAATAATGCACTGGTGTTGTTTAAACCATTAGCTGCTGATACTGCTGTATTACGACCGCCAGCAGAAATACAAATTCCATTAGGGCCAAACTCAGTACAGTCGTAAGAGAAACTATTGGCCAATACAGAGTTCTGAAGGGCATAAGTGCTCTGGAGCGCAGAAGCATTATTCACCAAAGATTGCTGCGTCTCAGCTGTAGTAAATGCATATACATTCAAGTAGGCATTATTGGCATCATAAGAAAGATTAATTGCTGATGCGAGATTCGATGAAACACTCGAGAAGGATCCTGTTAGGCCACTATTAGCAGTGACAATTGAATATTTTGCAGGAGCATAAATATTGGTGGAGTCACCTGAAAGACTTAGAGTTCCACTCAATCTAGCAGTTCCATTAATCGATAATTTATCCGCTGCACTAGAAGAAACGCGTAACCCCAAAGTACCTGTTGAGGTTTGCACAAATGAACCGCTAGCCAAATGAGTAACCCCTGCTCCCGCTGCCGTGATCCCCATCCACCCACTGTTTTCAAAACGCGCCAGCTGACCTTGGGTCAGGAACACTTGACCATCAATAACTCCACTTACTGTATTAACCACTGTAGTTGCGGCAGAAGTACCCACATCTGAAATAGCATAGTTACCATTGCTTGCCCGGATTACCCCGTAGTTCAACAAAGTGCCGAAATTACCCTCAATTGCTATTGCTCGATTGAGGGTGCCGCCCGTCACATTTACAGTGCCGTAGTTAGAAATCACTCCACCATAGTTAGTATCCGTCAATGGATTGCAGCCTAGGTATCCACAACTAGCACCGGTTGCAATGCCATTGGCATTGACGACATTGATTGCACCAGTATTAATAACGTCAGCCCCAGCAGCGGAAAGTGTAGATGAACGATCGCCTATATTTTTTAAGGGGTCATAAATTTTTACTGAAGATCCAGAAAGGCTAATAAGTTGATCGCCAATGTTTGCTTCATAGGCTTTTGTAATGCCATTCTCCACGTAGACGCCGATCACATTACCCTGATACATTGAATTAGCAGAAGTCAGATAACTCCCAACTTTGATTTCTGTCCAAGTTATTTTTGGCTGTCCAGTGACTACATCAATCGTATTTAAATCAACCGTTGCAACATATGCCTTTACTTTATTTCCCAATACATCAACTGCATCTGCCACTAAGTTATAGACGCCTGGTTTACCTGCGCTAGTAATTCCCTCAAAATGGGTTACAAGAGAGGCGTCGGGTGAGGAGAAGGTATAGGTCGCACCATTAGAGTTGTTATGAATATAGGAGTAGGTTTCATTAACAGGTAATCCGGCGCCATATTTACCCGTGTATCCACCGGATATCAAATTGTTATACACGCCATAGGCAGTATTACTTACTATGCTCTGAATTTTTGTTTCATTACCAATAGCAATCCTAGCCGATGCATCCGATCCAACTAAGGGGACTATTGAATAAGTACCAGCTGAAATGTTATAGACATAAGAATTACCAGTTATCAAACGAGTATCGAAGTTACCAACTGCTTGGTTACCAAAAGTACTATGGCCAATAGTATTTAAGATAGGCTCACCACCCGCTAAATTAGTTGGCAACAATGTTGTAGTAATGCCAGTGGCTGCATCAACTAGATAACCCAAATCTCCTTCCGCACCATTTGCGGATGCTGCAGTCTTATAACTTCCAGTTACCCGCAAAATTCCTGACGAGGATCCAAAGCTTGGTCCATACGGTGTGCTGCTAATCGCACCAGGAAAATTGGAAAGATTGGAAGTGGCTGTTGGGTAAGGGATATAAGTTGAATTAGAGACAACGTTGTCATACAGTACGCCACCAGTATTGCCATCAGTAGTACTAAAGTTTCCCGTGATATTTCTATCGCGAATACCTGTGATCGTAGTAACTGAGCTACCTGGATACTGGAAAGAAGTGAATCCAGAGACTGTTGCAAGATCAATGTCTGCCGCTTGGATAGGGCCAGAAATGAGAATGAGGGATGCAGCACCAATCAAGGAGCGAAGAAATAGGATTTTCAAGGGAAACCGTAATAAAAAGTGAAGAGCTTAAAGGATAATAGGAAGAAAGATTATGTCAGAAGTGTATCCCTACCCCTCCTATTTATCCCTCATTTAAGACGCACAAGCGGCAAAGGAGGGTATTGATTGCAGTCGATAGCCTAGCTCAGCGCTACCTTAGCGAACTTACGCTTACCCACCTGTACTACGTAAGTACCGGCCTCAACTTTCAATTGCTTATCAGCAACTATTACGCCATCAATCTTCACACCGTTTTGTTCAATGTTGCGATTCGCTTCGGATGTTGATGGAGCTAAGCCAGCAGCCTTCAGTAGATTAGCGATCTGCATTGGGGCACCAGAAAGATTGATCTCTGGAATATCGTCAGGTACACCACCTTTAGCGCGGTGATTAAAGTCCTCTAATGCTTTTTCTGCAGCAGCTTGCGAATGGAAACGCGCAACAATTTCTTGTGCGAGCAGTACTTTGCAATCTTTAGGGTTTCTGCCGGCAGCAACTTCTTGCTTCATTAAATCAATTTCAGCCATAGGGCGAAATGACAGTAATGTGAAGTAATCCCACATTAATTCGTCAGAGATACTCAAGAGCTTACCAAACATCTCGCCAGCAGGCTCGCTGATGCCAATGTAATTACCTTTGGACTTACTCATCTTGTCCACGCCATCCAAGCCGACGAGGAGGGGCATAGTCAAAATACATTGGGGCTCTTGGCCATACTCACGTTGGAGCTCGCGCCCAACTAAGAGATTAAATTTCTGATCGGTACCACCAAGCTCTAGGTCACTCTTCAAAGCAACGGAGTCATAGCCTTGCATCAATGGATACAAGAACTCATGCACAGAGATGGGTACGCCGCTACGGTAGCGCTTGGTAAAGTCATCGCGCTCTAACATTTGGGCAACGGTATATCGCGCTGCCAACTGAATCATCCCACGTGCGCCCAGTGGATCACACCACTCGCTGTTATAGCGGACTTCAGTTTTAGCGGGATCAAGCACCATGCTGGCTTGACGATAGTAGGTCTGGGCATTGACAGCAATTTCTTCTGCAGTCAGTGGTGGACGGGTTGCATTACGTCCAGAGGGATCACCGATCATGCTGGTGAAGTCACCAATCAAGAAAATCACGGTGTGACCTAAATCTTGTAGCTGACGCAATTTGTTCAAAACAACTGTATGACCCAAATGAATATCAGGCGCAGTTGGATCTAAACCCAACTTAATGCGCAAAGGTGTGCCTGTAGCCTTACTCTTAGCCAGCTTTTGAATCCAATCCGCCTCAACCAATAGCTCATCACAGCCCCGTTTTGTAACTTCAAGGGCTGCAAAAACTTCGGGAGTCAGTGGGTATTTTTGTTCTGGTTTAGCCGTCATGCGAAATTGGGTAACTGATTCGGTTAAATTAGTATTTAAATTGCTAAAGCATAATTGTCGCATTCCTGAGAACAAAGTCCTGATACCGCATGAATAAGCCTCAATCCCTCTATATTGGCCTGATGTCTGGCACTAGCCTAGATGGGATAGATGCCGTGCTGGCAAAGATTGAAGCCTCCGGGGAGTCTTCCCTTCTGGACGCCGTAAGCCTTCCCTTTAGCTCTGAATTACGTAAAGCGCTACTAGATCTCCAGACCCCTGGGCCAAACGAGATTCACCGGGAAAATCAGGCCGCTAATGCCTTAGCTGTCGCCTATGCTGATGCAGTCAAGCAATTGCTTACTCGGGCCAAGCTTTCTGCTGCAGATATCAGCGCGATTGGCGCCCACGGCCAGACTATTCGTCATCAAGCCGATCTTGCTCATCACCTTGCCTATACCCATCAAACCCTCAACCCAGCACTTCTGGCAGAGTTGACCGGAATTGATGTCATTGCTGACTTTAGAAGTCGTGACCTTGCTGCTGGTGGTCATGGCGCACCTCTAGTGCCAGCCTTTCATGCGCAACAATTCGCTACAGATAAAAATATCGCCGTGCTCAACCTTGGCGGTATTGCCAACCTGACGCTATTATCCAAAGATGGTGGAGTAAAGGGTTTTGATTGCGGCCCCGGCAATATGTTGATGGATGCCTGGATTGCAGATCAACAAGGCCATGCCTTTGATGAGAACGGTACTTGGGCATCACAAGGCAAAGTCAATCAAATACTTTTATCAAGAATGTTAGCGGATCCATTTTTTGCAAAAGCTCCGCCAAAAAGTACGGGTCGTGATGACTTTCATCTGGAGTGGCTGCAAAAGCAAATTGATACCGACAACATCAATGCTGAAGATATTCAAGCCACACTATTACAACTGACCGTGGACTCAGCCCTACAGGCTTTAGAGTGCTATGCACCGCAAACTCAGACGCTAGTTATCTGTGGTGGTGGTGCGCGCAATATCGCCTTAATGGATTTATTTAAAGCCAGAACTGAAATCTTATTTACAAACTCACTCGAGATTGTGACCAGTGATGCACTTGGCATTGATCCACAACTCGTAGAAGGCCTCGCATTCGCATGGCTTGCCTGGGCCCACAAAGAAAAACGGCCAGCAAATTTGCCAGCCGTTACAGGGGCGAAGGGTCCTAGAATCTTAGGCGCTTGCTATCCTGCTTAAGTAATTCAATTTATTTAAGCAGAGAAAGAAGATCCGCAGCCACAAGTAGTTTGGGCATTTGGATTCTTGATCACAAACTGTGAACCATTGATGTCTTCTTTGTAATCAATCTCAGCGCCAACTAAATATTGGAAGCTCATTGAATCTACCAACAAAGTTACGCCATTCTTTTCAAAGAGTGTGTCATCTTCATTCACAGCATCATCAAATGTGAACCCATACTGAAATCCTGAGCAACCACCGCCCTGAACAAACACGCGTAGTTTTAGTTCAGGATTGCCTTCTTCAGCAATCAAGTCAGCCACTTTTGCAGCAGCACTATCCGTAAACACCAATGGAACTGGTGGCTCGGCTAAATCTTGTACAGTCTCTTGCGTAGCTAATTGGGTCATGATTTACTCCTAATTCAAAAGGCAATGATCCATTTTAGGCTTTTAATTCCAAGCGTGCTGAAGGGTCTTTCCAACTGGCCCCATTATGGTGAAACGGCAATCTGGGTCAATCCAGTGGTCTCAGGCAAGCCAAACATGAGGTTCATGCACTGAACGCCCTGGCCTGAGGCACCCTTCACCAGGTTATCTTCAACTACCAAAATGACTAAAGTGTCGCCATCCCCCGGACGATGAATAGCAATACGTAAGCCATTACTACCCCGCACAGAGCGCGTTTCTGGATGACTACCGGCCGGCATCACATCCACAAAAGGCTCACCTTTGTAGAAATCTTCATAGAGCTTTTGAAAATCCACCTTCATTCCAGCCTCAGTCAAGCGGACATATAAGGTTGAATGAATTCCCCTAATCATTGGTGTCAAGTGCGGCACAAAGGTCAGGCCAATCTGGTCGTGACCAGCAATGGCTTTTAAGCCCTGGACAATTTCCGGAAGATGGCGATGGCCTTTAACGCCATAAGCTTTGAAGTTATCGCTAGACTCTGATAGCAAGGTTCCAATTTCTGCCTTCCGTCCAGCACCTGAAGTTCCTGACTTAGAGTCAGAAATAATATGCGTGCCATCAATCAATTGCTTACCACCGGTAGACTTTGGTGCGAGCAATGGTGCAAGGCCCAGTTGAACTGAGGTTGGATAACACCCAGCCAAACCTACTACGCGAGCTTTTTTAATTTCTTCACGATTGATTTCTGCCAAGCCATAAACTGCTTCAGCCAAAATCTCTGGGCAACCGTGCTCCATGCCATACCACTTAGCAAATTCTTTGACATCCTTTAAGCGGAAGTCAGCAGCGAGATCCAAAATCTTCACGTTATGAGCAAGCAACTCTTTGGCTTGTGCCATTGCCACGCCATGTGGTGTTGCAAAAAACACCACGTCGCATTCATTTAACTTGGCTTCATCTGGTGTTGTGAATTTGAGATCAATGCGGCCACGTAAAGAGGGAAACATCTCAGCTACTGGCATGCCAGCTTCTGTACGAGAAGTAATTGCCTGAATTTTTACTTCGGGGTGTTGCGCTAATAAACGCAACAATTCCACTCCGGTATATCCAGTTCCACCTACGATGCCAACTTTAATCATGCCATTCTCCAAAATACCGACAGATGAATTTTATTTCTCAAATACCTAGATTGTAGAAACAAAAAGGGCCGCTTGCGCGACCCTTTCGATAAAACTTTAAGCGACTGAAAGAATTAGCGCTTGCTGAACTGCTTACGACGACGCGCGCCATGCAGACCAACTTTTTTACGCTCAACTTCACGAGCATCGCGAGTTACCAAGCCTGCTTTAGACAGAGCTGGCTTCAAAGCGTTGTCGTAGTCGATCAATGCACGAGTAACACCGTGACGAACTGCACCAGCTTGGCCAGTTTCACCGCCACCGCTAACGTTTACTTTGATATCAAAGGTTGTTAGGTGGGCTGTGAGAGCCAAAGGCTGACGAGCGATCATGCGTGATGTTTCGCGAGCAAAGTAAGCATCGATAGGTTTACCGTTAACAGTAATCTCACCTTTG